>BEHT01000005.1 GCA_002898575.1 bacterium HR17 | reverse complement strand
ACCGTGTCGTTTGCCCTTCGGAGGGCGCGTCTCCCGACGCGCCGCTCTTTCTTCGGCGGCTCAAGAGAGCCGCCCTCCGAGAGTGTGTCCTTCGGAGGGCGCATCTCCCGACGCGCCGATGTTCGGCGGCTCAAGAGAGCCGCCCTCCGAGAGTGTGTCCTTCGGAGGGCGCATCTCCCTGATGCGCCGATTGATTAAAACCTATGGTAGCGTCGGGGTTTATCCCCGACGGTCGTTTAACGACCGTCGCCCATAAAGGGCGACGCTACCGAGAGTTCGGAGTTCGGCGGCTCAGGAGAGCCGCCCTCCGAACTTCTATAGGGACGATTGGGGCATTGGGGATGCTTTGAATGTAGCGCTAATCTTTGGTGGCGATCAATCGTTGTGCAGTTGACAAGTGGGGTGAAAAGCGATGGGACGCGGGGCAATCGTGTTGACCTTGTTGATGGTGGGGAGCAACGCAATATGGGCGCAACTGGCTAACGGCAGTTTTGAAGAGTTGGGCGCTTACCAGTTTCCCGTCGGCTGGGTTTGGTTTGCATCGGACAGAGATGCCGCGATCGTGCGGGTGACAACCGATGCTGCGGATGGGCGCTTCGCGCTTTACATGGAAGCCCGCAAGCCTGTGACCGTCGGCGTCAATCGCACCTACAAAGCGGGCAAAGAAGGCGAGGTCGTGCCCGACATCGGAGCGATGTTGCCCATCAAAAAAGGCGCGCTGGTTTTCCGGTTCAAAGTGCTCAAGGCGACGACGGACAATGTGCGCGTTTACGCCATCCCGATGAAAACGGACAACTTGGAGGGCGGCGCGACACGGTTCGCTTACATCGTCCCGCACCAATTTGCCGGCGACGGCAAATGGCACACGGGCGTGTTGGCATTTGACTTCTCGGACAAGCCTGAGGTGCGCGCGGTGCAAATTGGCTTGCGCATCAACGAGGGCGGTCAACCCGCACCTGCTGCGGTCATCTTTGATGACTTCCGTTACGCTGAAAGGGCAGGTTGGCATTTGCGGTTGCGCGATGTCCGCATTGAAGAAGGGTTGCGCGCCGGTGAACACGGCTATTTGGCGGTGCAACTGGAAAACACGGGCGATATTCCCGCACCTGTCACGGCGCAATTGCAAGCGCCCAAAGGGTTTGAAGTGAAGCCATCCGACATCCCACAGAGCGTTGCACCCAACGGGACGGCGACTTTGTGGTGGTCGGTGCGGGGTGTTCGGCGCAACGGGACAAAGTTCGTCGTTCAGTGGCGCGTCCATCCACAAGTGGATGAGCGTGTGGAGCATGTTTGCGTGGCGCAATTACGGTTGACGAGTTTTGGGTTTGCCAACGCCCTTCTGTTTGCGGGGCAACCCCACACGCTGCGGTTGGTGTTGCGCAATGACGGCGATGCAGTCGCAGACAGCGTGCAAGTAGCACTGACCTTGAACGGGCTGACTTTGCAGAGCGGCGCGGGTAGGCAAAAGCTGCCGGTGGTGCCGCCTGGCGAACGGCAACTTGTGTGGCAAGTGCGACCGCAACGCCCGCAAGTAGTAGATGCAACGGTGCGGCTCACGAGCCGTCAGATGGCGACCACAGCGGTCGCCCGCGCCATCGTCAGCCAACCCATTAATGACCGCGACCGTCAGACGCTCACCGTTACGACTGAACGCTTGCGCCTGCTGCTGCCCCGTAACCCGTTTGGTTACGGCGTGTTCGCCGTTGAGGTGCACGACGGCACGGCGTGGCGGCGCATGGCGTTGTCGCCCCAACTGTTGCTGGTAGGTTATCAAACGCTCCGACGGCAAGGTGTGATGCGGTCTATCTTTGCCGATAAGGCGCAACGGTTGGACAATGGCGGTCTCGTTTTCCCTTTCCGATGGGCAGACCCGTTTGACAACGGGCAATGGCAAGGCGAGGTGCGGTTTGAGCCCGACGGTGTCGGCATCAAAGTCGTGTGGCGGCTGCAGGCAGACCGTCCCCAATACTTGCTGGGCGTACACGGACCGACCCTGTTCGTCGGCGACCATGCCTTCGGGACGCGCAAGGACATGGCACTGTTGCCCGGTGTCTATTGGCTGTTGGCGGACGAACGCGTAGACGATGCCCGTTACAGCGATCCACCCCATCACTTGCACATCGTCCCGCACCCTTACAAACTCACGCAACCGCTGATGGTCATCGCCCATGACGGTGTGTTCGTCGGGTTGATGTGGGACGCGCTGCAAGGGTGGATGGACGGTGAGGGGCAAGGCGCTGAAACAGGGCTGTGTCCGCAGCCAATTTTTGTCGTGCCCAACACTGTCGCTGCTCAGGACAACCACTTGCTCGGTTTGATGGTGCCGAATGTGCCCAAATGGATCAAGGAAAACGCACTGTGGGGGCAAACGCCCTTGCGTTTGGGCGCAAACAATCCGCTGCAAATGACGGCATGGATCATCGGCGGCAAGGGCGGTATCTTGGACGCTTACGACGCCTATTTCGCCAAATTCCCGCTGCCACCTGTTCCACAGCGCCCTTACGACGACGCCGAAACTTTTCGCCGCAGCAAACACGGGATGCGTTCTGAACGCTACGGGAAATTGCTGGCATGGTTGCAAGTGTTGGAACGCTCCGCAATTGATGACGCCAAAACACAACGCGCCGACGGCTCGTGGGGCTTCGCGCTGGATCGCGGTTGGACGCTGGAGATGCTCCGCAAGTTCGCACCCCATCGCTCGCTGGACGAATACGGCAAAGAGGGCGACACAACGGTGGGCACTTGCACTTTTCAGTTGCGCCGCGCTGTCGCGTTGCTCCGTTACGCCCGCGTGACGGGTTCCACGCGGGCGGCGGAACTGGGCTTGAAAGCCATCCGCTTCATAGATGCGACTTTTGTTCGTCCCGAAGGGGCACAAACTTGGGAAGTGCCTTTGCATTGTCCCGATGTGTTGGCAGCAGCCAACGCCGTTCACGCTTACCTTGAAGCGTGGCGGTTAACAGGTGACGCTTATTGGCTGCGGCGCGCCGTTGACTGGGCGAAAACGGGGTTGCCGTTCATCTACTTGTGGAACCCGCCTGACCGCCCGACGATGATGCGCTATGCGTCCATTCCGGTGTTCGGGACGAGTTTCTTTGCGGCAGCACCTTGGTTCGGCACGCCCGTGCAATGGAACGGGTTGGACTACGCCTACGCACTGCTCAACCTTTCCGCTGCCTTGCGCCTGTCCCCAATTGCTCCCTCTCAATCTCCTGACTTCTGGCGACACATCGCTGAGGGCATCACCGTCTGCGCCATCCAGCAGCAAGCAGCGGTCAATCACCCCAACGGTAACTACCCTGACAGCGTGGCGCTGACTTATCGTTACGCGCCCAACGACAAAGGCATCCTTGACCCGTTCGGTATCGTCCGCAACTTGTGGTTGCTGCGCAACGAACACGACGACGCCGGCGATTACGCGACGGTCGCGGTGAACACGCAACCTCCCATCCGCGTCACCAGCGACGGCATCGTAGAACGCGCTGAATGGCACGATGGCACATTGAACCTCGGACTGCGTGCACCTGAAGGCGTCACCGAAACCCAAACGGTCGTCGCAGGCGTAACGGCGCCCCGCCAAGTGTTTGCCGATGAACACCCCGTCGCCTTCCGCTACGATGCCCGCCGTAAATGGGTCGTGCTGACGCTGCGGCACGCAAAGCCGACGGTGACAGTGCGGGTGGTAGGTGTGACGCCGACGGTCTACGAGAGGTTGGGTGTTGTGTGGGAGCGCCCGGTGTGGGAGTTCAACACCGACAGCGACCCCGACGATTGGACGCCCATCCATGACCTTGCGCCCTTTGAAGTGGCTAATGGCATTTTGCACACCCGTTCCGTGGGCGCCGACCCTTACATGCATAGCCCACCCATTCGCGTCGCAGCGACGCAGTCGCGGACTTTGGTGCTGCGGTTGCGGGTGCAAGTGCCGCTCAATGCCCAGCCGATAGGACAAGTGTTTTGGACGCGGGACGATGACCCGCAATGGAGCGAAAGCAAAAGCGTCAAGTTCCCGCTGCCAATAGATGGGCAATGGCATGAATTGCGGGTGGACTTAAGCGGTTCGCCTGAATGGCGCGGCACCATCACCCAGTTGCGTCTTGACCCCGGCAGCGGCGCCGGCATCGTCGTGGAGTTGGACTTTGTGCGGTTAGAATGATGGCGCAAGAGATGGTGCCGATCTATGTCCAATCGGTGGTCAGTGGGGCGAATGCGGACAACGATATTTGCCCGTTGGGTCGGATTCTTTACGACGGTTGGCGTGTTGTTAGTGGGGATGACGATGAAGCAGGCAGAGAGTTTGGACACTTTGAGGGGCAAGGGCACCGGGTTGTCCCCAACGGTCCTTTGACGACCCCGTTACCGAACTGCCAGAAGGGTCGGTGACAGGGTTGTCCCGATGGAACCTAAGGTGGTTAGGATTTCTGTGACGGTGGATGACGATGCCTTTTTGCCAATGACCTACCTCAAAGCGGCAGTGGTTGGGGTCTTTGACGGCTATTGGACAGTTTGGGTGTTTCGGATGAGTGACGGGGCACACGGAATGGGTGCTATCGTTAGATGGTGCATTGACCTTTGTCGCTTGGTTAGAACCTATCGGTGATCACATCAGTGCCTCCGCTGAACCTGGATATTGCATGGATGCAACTCGTGTGAACGGACAGTGGGAAGGGCGGTTAAAAGTATTGACACTACCCTTCCAATGTGCTACTATAAAAGCAGTGAGATGGAATTACAAGGAGGGAGCAGGGATGTGGCGAAAGGCTCTCTCTCGGTAATGCTTTGCCTAGTTGGTGGTTTCAAAGAGAGTGAAGGTTCACAACCGTCTTATTACCCTCCTTACCCACCCCCGCAACACCAACACAACTGGACAGCAGGTTCTTCCATTCCCAAACCGATAGTCATGCTGTTTTACCCTGGGACAAGTTACACCCTCACTCATCTTCGGTGCTATGAAATCGCCTTCCTTGCTGACGTCGCTTCTGCTACCGACTGGGACCAATGTATAGCACCTGGTTGCCCTTACCCTAATGGATGGGCTGCTGACAGCAAAGTTAGGGTTATGTGGAGTGACAACGGAGCGGGTGGGCAGTTTGGAACTTTGGACAGCAACGGCAATTTTATCCCTTTGGACCCTGTAGTTAATGCACAGCAAATCACCCACTATCGCGCTCCATGGGACAGACCCGGTATCGTTCACATCACTTTGGTTGTGGACGACGAGGGGCTTTACTATGATGATCCTCCAGTTTCAAACAATAGCGACAACGGGAATGTGACCGTTTGGGAATTTTGGATTACTCCTTGCCCTTACAACTGGAGACCCATCCCGAACACGACTGGCCCAAGTTTCATTGCGTGGGTTGAACCAGAAGTAGACCACTTAGGTCAGCCGATGAGCGGTATCATGACTTTCAACCTGATCTCTTCCACTGAGCCTGGGGAATGCTTGAACAGCCACTTTTCCTGCCCATACGACATGGATATTGTCCAAACTGAAGAAGGGGAAACTTTTGAGGTCAACGATATTCACGACCACGATGCAGATTTGCAGTTCCCGCCAGAGTTGGAAGGGATGAATGTCTACGGGTCACAGGAGGAGGATGAGGAAGGTCCTTACACCCATAACTTCACCGTTGCAGTTACTCAGCAACCGACAACAGTGGCAGAAGTGCGCATCCTGTGTTTTGATGGAGGAGGTTACGGTTTCCTGCTCGCAGGCATTGACGGTTTTCCCCCAGGAAGTGCTACGGCTCGTCGGACAGATACAGGGGTTATCGGGTCTGTTGAGATTCCTTACGATGCCAATGGAAACTTTATAGCAGATGTGTGGGAGGCAAACATGGGAATTTATCCTGCTGACTCTCTGGGGGATTTTGACAATCAACCTGTTGGTGATGGCACCCTTGGCGACGGCTTATCGGTTTATGAGGAATATCGTGGTTTGAGAGTTCAGGGAATTTGGACTGTCTTTAACCCCAGGCTAAAAGACATGTTCGTGATGAACTTTGGGGCAGGGCAAGAAGACCCATATGTGCCAGCAACCATTCCAAACGAAGCCATAACTTCTCAAGATGGATTCCCAGGTCAAGGCATGCCACTGCTTTGGCTTTTGAATGCAAGAGAAGGTTTAGGGTATCCTCTAAGGGTTGTGAACTACCTGAACCATTATGCTCACATAAGAGATGTCTATGCTGCGATTGTTGTGCCAGGAGATATCGAAGGCTATCAAGATGCCGATAACGATGGGCAACCCGATGATACTAATGGTGATGGAGTAATAGACGATAGCGACCTCATCGTGGATGTTAGAGCGTATGGTTTCACCTACGGTCCTATTTGGGACAACGCGGGAGGTCCTATCGCCCCTCCAGGGGATTGGGGCTATATTCCGCAATTTTGGGGTCCACCAGTGATTGAAGTTGATGTGGATTACCTAAGAAACGAACGCCTTGACCCAAATACCAATCCTAACGGTTTAACAGAATTACAGGTATTGACCTGGGTAGTTGGGCATGAGTTAGGACATACAGTGCTGTGGCATCGCAACGATTTGGGTGGCTATGGACACCACAATGGCTTTGATGCGGCGGGAAATCCTATAACCACTTATGATTGTCTCATCTGGCAATGGATGGATTGGCGGGCAAATCCACCTACCGAATTTTGTGCTGTCAATCCGGGGGACCAAACCCGGTGGAAAATAAATCCGTAGGAGGGATAGACCATGAAATGTTCATGGATTACGAAGGTCAACGTAGTCGTTCTCAGCCTTTGGGTGATGATGACTTTAGGGAACGGTCAAAAATTCAAAGCTACTCAAGAAATTACAGAGCGACTCAAGAAAGCCTATGCCTACTATTGCCAGGGGCAGTATGAACAAGCCTTGAATTCGGCTCTGCCGATTTACCAGAAGGACCCCGACATTTGGGTGGCATGGTGGCCCAAATGGGTCTATCGGGTTGTGAAAGGACCTATACCTGACCCTTACCAAAAGAGTGAGATAATGCGATTAACGGTTAAATCCTATGAAGAGGGTAGATCTCTCAATCTCAGCGCCTACCGTAAAACGGCAAATGCCCGCCAACTTGTGGCTGATTCATATTTTGCGCTGGGGCGTTTTCAGGAGGCGCTCCCAATATATGAAGAAATAGAACAATTGTTTGGGAAGGGACCAGCGTTGTTGCCAGGTAAGTCCAGGATGTGTCGAAGATACATAGCCCAAGGTTATCGTCCTCCTCAACCACCGCCAAAGAACACATGGCGACCTTTGCCTTTGCGTTTTCGTGAAGAAGATTACTTCATCTTAGTCCCTCTTGAAGAAGCATGCAAGGTTTTGGGGCTTGGCTGTTCCATTGCCCCCAATACCAAAGTGGCAGGAGGGAAAGGCATTCGGGTCACAAAACCTGATGCCCCAAACATCACTTGGCGCTTGTTTTTGGGGCATCCAATTGTTGAACGGTTGGAGAATGGGAAAGGACACACGGAAGGCATTGCCTACGCTCCTTTTGAGGAAGACGGAAAAGTTTGGGTTCCATTTTACTGGCTTGCGAGGCAGGCAGGGATAAGGGGATGGGAGGTTCGTAACGGCAAGATTTATGTCGCACCAAAGTAGGGAACAAAGTGAACCTCTCCTTCGTCTAAACGGCAGCAAGGAAAGGCGAAGGGGAGTTAGAGACATGTTCGTGATGAACTTTGGGGCAGTGCCGAGAGACCCACAGAACGGAGATTGGAGTTTCATCATCCCAAACGAAGCCATAACTTCTCAAGATGGATTTCTAAGTCAAAAGATGCCACTGCTTTGGCTTTTGAATGCGAGAGTGCGATAACAATTCCAGACCCTAACAATACCGACAACCCTCAGGAGGGTGAAGATCCTAACAACGCCAATACTCTTGCTCAGACCTATGGACCTATCTGGGGAGACCCAGATGCCCTTAATCGTTGGGGTTCACCCTACGGAGCGCCAGTGATAGATGTCTACTACAACGCCATTTCGGCTGCGGCTCAAGTAAGGGGGATAGGAGACAAAGTAGCGATGGCTTGCGTTATTGGTCACGAGTTAGGGCATACGGTCCTTTGGGACGAACCGGACGGTGGACACCATCCAACTGTCAATTTCAACGATTGTTTTATGCCCTCCTAAATCTACTTGGCGCCCTTTACCCTTTGCGTTTCCGTGTTCGGGGGGAGCGTGGAGTTGTTGAGGCTCCGTTCAAGGCTTTTTCTCCCTCGGCGAGGGTAAAGGGTGCTACGATGTCGTTAGCATCTTTCTTCCGAGCGTTACAGGATAAGGTGGACGGGAAAAAGCCCCCTTCAGTTGTTATGCCCGCTAAAGGAGCGATCCGGTATCGTCATGGATTTGGACTTTGTGCGGTTGGAGCGAAGGCGTAAAGGAGGGTGAAGCGAAATGGCGTGGACAGATGAGTTGTTTCGGTTGGACGGCAAGGTAGCGCTGGTGACAGGGGCGAGCCGTGGCTTAGGTAAGTTTTTCGCCGAAGTGCTGGCGACGGCGGGCGCAAAGGTCGTCATGGTCGCCCGCACCGCAAGCGAACTGCAAGCGGCAGCGGCAGAGGTGCACGAAAAAACGGGGGAACCGACTTTACCCGTGTGCGCCGATGTGACAGACCCCGACGCGGTAGATGCGATGCTGCATCGGGCGTTAACCGCTTTCGGCAAAGTGGACATTTTGGTCAACAATGCGGGCGTCAATATCCGCCGCCCCATCCATGAACTCTCAGTGGACGAGTGGCACCAAGTCGTGGCGGTGAACTTGACGGGCGTGTGGCTATGCTGCCGGGCGGTCGGACGGCACATGGTAGGGCAACGCTACGGACGAGTCATCAACATCGCATCGGTGCTGGGGCTGATCGGATTAGCAGGGCGAACGCCTTACACCGCAACGAAAGGCGGCGTCATCCAATTGACACGCACCTTGGCGTTGGAATGGGCGCCTTACGGCGTGACGGTCAACGCTTTGTGCCCTGGTCCGTTCCTGACGCCGATGAACGCCGCTTTGCCACTTGACGCACGGGCAGCCATTACAGCCAACATCCCGTTGGGACGGTGGGGCGAACTGCGTGAACTGGCAGGACCGCTGTTGTTGCTGGCATCCGACGCGTCCAGTTACATGACGGGCAGCGTGCTGATCGTGGACGGGGGTTGGAGCGCTCATTAGCCGCCGATAGTGTGCATCGGGCGGACATGCCCGACATGTTGTGCCGTCCGCAACAGCGTCTCCACGCCGGCGAACTTGCGCCAAAAGGCGGCGCGGATGAACCGGGCAAGTTCCACATCGTCGGCACCACCCCGCAATAGCGGACGCAGGTCATATTCGTCACGGCTGAACAGGCAAGGAACGATCTTGCCGTCGGCGGTCAGCCGAATGCGGTCACAATCGTCGCAAAAGGGCAGCGTCATAGAAGTGATGACCGCCACTTCGCCCGGTGCACCGTCGGCGAACCGGTAAACTTGCGCCGTTGAGCCGGGCTCGCGGGGCAACGGGACCAGCAGGTAGCGTTCGCCGATGCGCTCTAGGATTTCGGCACCGCTGACAAGCCGTTCGGACGACCACAGTTTTTGCCCGTCAAAAGGCATGTATTCAATGAACCGCACCGTCATGCCCGTGCGGCGCGCCAGTTCAGTAAAGTCCAAGATTTCGTCGTCATTGCAGCCGCGCGTGATGACGACATTGACCTTCACGGGCAAGCCGACACGCCGGGCTTCGGCGATGCCTGCCATCACGCGGTCAAATACTTCCCGCCGCCCGACGATGCCTTCAAAGCGGTCGGGTTTGAGGCTGTGCAGGCTGACAGTGACACCGCTGAGCCCAGCGGCTTTGAGCCGCGCCGCCATCTCCAACAAGTAAAACCCGTTGGTCGTCATCGTCACGCTTTCCACCGCGGGGATAGCGGCGAGCATCGCGACCAAAGCGTCCACATCGCGCCGTATCAGCGGTTCGCCGCCCGAAAGGCGAATTTTCGTCACGCCCATGCCTGCTAACAGGCGGGCAACCCACACCATCTCTTCGTAAGTCAGCAAATGCTCTTTGGGCAGCCACACGGGGTTGAGGGGCATGCAAAAGTGGCAGCGGAAGTTGCACCGGTCGGTGACCGAAAGGCGCAACTTGCGGGCGACCCGTCCGAACCGGTCTACCAGCGGCGCTCTAAGCAACGCATCTGCCGTCGCGTCACAAAGGCAACTTGGCTTTTGAAGCACATGCGTTCACCGCCATGATTGTAGCGCACCGGCGTAGACCGCTTGCCGTTGCGGCAACGCCCGCTGACAGCCGCAAAATTGCAACGGGAGCGCTCGCCGCACCGACAGCGAGGTGACCCGCCCATGCGCAACGCGGAAGTCGTCGCTATGCTGGAAGAGACGGCGGACTTGATAGAGATCGCCGGCGAAAACCCGTTCAAAGCGCGTGCCTATCGGCGCGCCGCGGAAGCCATCGCCGCACTGCAGGAACCCATTGAAGAACTGGTGCGGACAAAGCGGCTCCACACCGTTGAGGGAATCGGTGAGAGCATCGCCCGCGACATCACCGAGTTCCTGCAACGGGGCACGACGACGCGGTTGGAACAACTGCGGGCGAAGTATCCACCGCAACTGCGGACGCTGCTGGAAATTCAGGGCGTCGGTCCGCGCACCGTCGCAATGCTCTACGATCGGCTGAAAATCACGACGGTGGACGAACTGGAAGCGGCAGCGAAAGCCGGCAAGTTGGCGAAGTTACCGGGCATGGGCGAGCAGAAGATCCGTAACATCTTGGAAAGCATTCAGGTGTGGCGCCGGCAGCAAGAGCGGGTGCCCATCCACATCGCGCTAAGTCTCGCCGAACGCATCGTGGCAGCATTGCAGGAACTGCCGGAAGTCATCGCCATCTTGCCTGCCGGCAGTCTGCGCCGTTGGAAGGAAACGGTCGGTGACTTGGACATCCTCGTCGCCGCCCGCAACACCCAACCCGTCATGGACAAGTTCACGAAGTTACCCGAAGTGCAAAAGGTGCTGGCACACGGGACGACGAAGTCCAGCGTGCTGATGGCGAACAACCTGCAAGTGGACTTGCGAGCCGTTGAGCCAGAGAGTTTCGGTGCTGCCGCCCAATATTTCACGGGGTCCAAAGCCCACAACATCGCGTTGCGCAACCTCGCCCTCAAACACGGGTTGACCGTCAACGAATACGGCGTTTTCCGTGAAGCGACAGGCGAAAAGGTGGCAGGCGAGACGGAGGAAGGCGTCTACGAAGCCCTCGGCTTAGTGTGGATCCCGCCCGAGTTGCGGGAAGACCGTGGCGAGTTGGAAGCGGCGCTGAAAGGCGCTTTGCCGCGCCTTGTCACGCTGGACGATATTCGCGGCGAAACCCACAGCCACACCCGCTGGAGCGACGGCGCCGCGACCGTGGAAGAGATGGCGCGAGCCGCCATGGAACGCGGTTACGAATACATCGCCATCACCGACCACTCGCCGCCGATGGGCTGGGGCGTCAAACCCGACGACTTCCGCAAACTCATCCGCGAGATCCGGCAAGTCAGCGACCGGCTGGGCTTTCCGGTGCTGGCGGGCATCGAGGTGGACATCGCTTCAGACGGCAGCCTGCACATGGACGAAGATATCCTGCGACAATTGGACTTGGTCATCGCCTCGGTGCACTCGGCGATGAAGATGGACATGGACGCCATGACCCGGCGTATCCTGAAGGCGATGGAGAACCCGCTGGTGCATATCATCGGACACCCGACAGGGCGACTGATCAACCAGCGCCCGCCTTACGAGGTGCGGGTGGACGCGCTCATTGAGAAAGCCCGCGAGACAGGTGTGGCGCTGGAAATCAACGGATCGCCCGAACGGTTGGACCTGAACGACGAACACGCCCGCATCGCAAGAGACGCCGGCGTGCTGTTAAGCATCGGGACCGACGCCCACCGCACAGAGCATCTGGCGTTCATGCGGTTTGGCGTCGCTGTCGCCCGTCGGGCATGGTGCGAGCCGAAGGACATCGTCAACACGCGCCCTTACACCGAGTTACGGGAATGGCTGAGCGCTCGGCGGCGTTGAGCCCCGCCGGCGACGGTCACCTTTGTCCCATCCGCTCCATCGCTTGCAGCAACGCCGGCTGGTAAGCGAACAGCGCCGGCACACCGCCGGTGTGGACGAAGATGACGGTGTGGTCTTTGGTCAGTTCGCCCCGGCGCACCATTGCAAGGAGAGCGGCAAAGGCTTTGGCGGTGTAAACGGGATCCATTAAAATGCCCTCGGTGCGCGCCATCAGCAGCAACGCGTCCATCCCTTCGTCGGTCGGGATGCCGTAGCCCTCGCCGACATACTGCAAGGTGTAGCCGATTTCGTCGGGGGTGACGGTAATGGGCAGGTTGAGGCGTTGGGCGACAAGGCGGCACAGTTCGGCGATGCGTTCGGGCGCATCGGGGCGGTGGTGCGGGCTGACGCCGAGGATGTGCCAATGGAGCCCCAACGCTTTCGCCCCGACGATAAACCCGACCTGCGTCGGCGTGGACGAACTATGGATGAGGTGCGTCGGCTCAACACCCAATTGGCGACACTGCTCCACCAACTCCAACAAGCAAACGAGGTAACCGAACCCGCCGCCCAAGTCGGGGTGCTTGATGACGAAGGGCTTATGTCCTTTCGCCCGATACTCGTCGGCGAGGCGCTCCTTTTCCGTGTCCATGTCGGCGTCGGCGTTCACGAACCGCACATCGGCGCCGAAGAGGTAATCCAGCAACAAGTTGCCCTGCGGCTCTGCCGTCTTGAACCGTTCCACCTTCGGGTCGCAGCGCAAAACCAACGCACATTTGAGCCCCAACTTGGCGCACGCCGCTGCCGTTTGGCGGCAGTAGTTGGACTGAACGGCGGCGCCGTTGATGACGACATCGCAGCCTTGTTCCAACGCCATCGCCAAACTGAATTCCAGATGCCGCACCTTGTTACCGCCCAGCGCCAGCCCCGTCAGGTCGTCGCGCTTGATGAACACGCGGACGCCCAAGCGCTCCGAGAGGCGGGGTAGCGGCTCCAGCGGTGTCGGCAACGCACCCAAACGGACGCGGCGTAACTGCGCCACACGGTGGCGTAGCTCTGCCTCAGTGATTACCGATGTCACTTGAACCACCTTCGTCCCTCCTAATCACACGCGTTCAAAAGCCCGCTAACCGCTTTGAATTATGCGCACCTTGCGATGCAGTTGGCAAAGCCGCGCAGCGGAGTAAAACGACCCGAACGCCCCGCCGAGGCGCGCTCAGCCCACCAAATGTAAAATGCCAACGGCGCACGACCACCCCCGAAGCCGTCACACCTTGAAGGCGCGGTTCCAGCACAAGGGCGTGAGTCAACTGTCCCTGCAAACGGTGTAACGCCGAACGGTTAACCATCCGCAAAGGCATCAGGGCGTAGACGCGCACATCGGGACGAACACGCCGCAACGCGTAAGTGGGGTCGGGAGAGAAACTGCCAATCAAAACGACGGCGCGGTGCGGTAGCAATTGGGCGACCGTTTCCGTAAACGCCTGCACTTCAGTGCGGACGCGCGGCACTGCTGTCGCATGGCGGACAATCAACGCCGCCTGCAGGCTCCACCACACAGCGGCAACGGTCAGCAGCATGGGGCGCCATGTAGGGCGCCAAACGGCAAGGTCGTGACATAACCATGCCGCCAACAAGTAGCCGAACGGAACAAAAACCGCCGGATACCACGCTTCGGCGCCGAGTGCCACAACCGTGTAGAGGGCAACGACGAAGGCACCTAGCCAGCCTGCGGTGCAGCAGCGTCGGCGGGACCACGCGTAATAAGCGCCAATAAGCGCGATGGCTGCCGCTGGCTGGGGGGTCATCGGCACCCCCAAGTAGCGCCAGATGCCCCAAAAATCCGCTCCGGTCGCCAACAGCAGCAGGCTTTCTACGCCGCTTTTTTGTTTGTGTGCCCAATGGGCTCGCATTTGCGCCAGAAACAACGCCGGTTCCTGCGCCGCGTATAGCAGCCAACCGCCCATCGCCACCAACATGGGCACACCGGCTGCACTGGCCCCGCGCCAACCTGTCTGACGCCATGCGGTAACAAACAGCACAAGGCTCGGCAGCAACGCCAACGGGTGTGTCAACACTGCCGAAGCGGTGCAAATGCCCACCGACAACCACCACGGCAAAGGGTCGTCGGTCACCGTCGCTTTGGCTGCTGCGACGGACGCAGCAATTAGGAGCGTCGTGCACAACGCTTCCGGGCGAACAAAGTTGGCGGCAAATTGAAAGTTGAGGTCGCTCGCCGTCCACAACACAACGACCAAGCGCCACAGCGGTGCGAGACCTACACAACGCCCTAACGCGAACAAAAGCAGAAGCGCTATCACGCTCAAGCAACGGCTAAGTTCCCGCATTGTGTTGAGGTCAAATCCCCACAGTTTTCCCCAGCCAGCCAAGGCGATGGGGTAAGCCGGCATCTGCCAGTAAGTGCGTCGGTCGGCGCCAGGGAGCAACCCGTCCATCCAATCGTTGCGGAACCCTGCACCGTTGCCCAAGTTTTGCGCCAACCGTCCGATCACCACTTCGTCGTGCCACGGCACTAACCACGCCTCCCCATACCAGTGCACCAGCAGCACAAAGCACGCTATCACAACAACCACCCCTGTTCCCACGACATGCCCCGCGTCTTGAGTCTCCCGTCCCGCAACTTGCGCCGCTGTTGGCAGTGACAATGAAGCAAACACGCTTTTGAAACGCGCGAGCATCCGTTTACGCCTCCTCAACGCGCAACGCTATCGGCAATAGGAAAAATCGGCAACGACCTTCTTTGACCTGAAGCGGCATCATTTGAGGCAGTGTTTTTTGGAGGGCAATGGCTGAAGCGTTGCCGAAAAATTTGCGGTGAAACCCTTTGGATCGCGGCGCGCCAGCGGCGAGCCCTCCGAAGCCGGACAGTCGGGCGTCTGCCCAACCCTCCGGCTCAGCACGCCTTTGTAGGGCGAAGGCAGGCGAAAGGGGTTGAATAGCGCAATGGTGGAGCGCATCGCTTATGCGGGTTGGCAAAATTGCTACCGGGTTAGCAACGGCGTCGTGGAAGTCGTAGCGACCGCCGATGTCGGTCCGCGCCTCATCCGCTTTGGCTTCGTCGGTGGACCCAACGAGTTTGCAGAGTTCACTGACCAACTGGGCAAGGTCGGCGGCGACGCGTGGCGCATTTACGGCGGGCACCGCCTTTGGCACGCCCCCGAACACCCGCAACGCACCTACTACCCCGACAATGAGCCCGTGCAAGTGCGCGTGGTGGACGAATGGACGCTGGAGTTGATACCACCGACGGAACGAACGACAGGTGTGCAGAAGACCCTCCGTGTCGCCCTGCACCCTGATCGCCCGCAGGTCACTGTCACCCACATTCTGACCAATCACAATCTGTGGGCGATTGAGTTGGCGGCGTGGGCGCTGTCGGTCATGGCGCCGGGCGGTGTGGCGCTGCTGCCCCAGCCGCCCTTTATCCCGCACGGAGAAAAGTTGCTGCCTGCCCGCCCATTGGTGCAGTGGCACTACACCGACATGACCGACCCGCGCTGGACATTCGGCAAGCGGTTCATCCTGTTGCGCCAAGACCCGACCCGATCCACGCCACAAAAGTTGGGCATAGCCAACCCTGACGGTTGGTGCGCTTACGCCAACGGCGATCGGCTGTTCGTCAAAATTTTTCAGCACCGTGAGGGCGCCCCTTATCCCGACTTCGGGTGCTCCACCGAAGTGTTCACCGACGCCACCATGCTGGAACTGGAGACGCTCAGCCCGCTGACCCGCCTTGAACCCGGCGGGCACCTTGAGCATGTGGAACGCTGGCACCTTTTCAGCGGCGTGACCGTCACCGATGACGAGGACCAAATCGCTGCTGAGTTGCAACGAGTGTTCGCTGACCTGTCATGATTGCGGTTTCTGTAGCCTCTCACAAAAGGACCGAGACTGGGGCTCAGGTCGCAAGAACGGTGATGCTGTGTTGAGAATAATGGAGTTTATCGGAACGACACACTCTCGGAGGGCGGCTCTCCTGAGCCGCCGAAGTAAGAGCGGCGCATCAGGAGATGCACCCTCCGAACGACACACTCTCGGAGGGCGGCTCTCCTGAGCCGCCGAAGTAAGAGCGGCGCATCAGGAGACGCACCCTCCGAACGACACACTCTCGGAGGGCGGCTCTCCTGAGCCGCCGAAGTAAGAGCGGCGCATCAGGAGATGCACCCTCCGAACGACACACTCTCGGAGGGCGGCTCTCTGAGCCGCCGAAGTAAGAGCGGCGCATCAGGAGATGCGCCCTCCGAAGCACTGCTGAAAAGGAAAATTCAACAAAGCAGCGGTGATGCGACGGTGAGTACGCCCCGCAAAGTGACGGTGCGGACGGTGCAGGAGAAGAAACAGGCAGGTGAAAAAATCGTCGCCATCACGGCTTATGACTACCCGACGGCGTTGCTGGTGGACGAAGCGGGCGTGGATGTCGTGTTGGTCGGCGACAGTGTGGCGAATGTCGTCTTGGGCTACGAGACGACGCTACCCGTGACGATGGATGAATTGCGCCACCATGTCCGCGCAGTGCGCCGAGGGCTCAAGCGGGCGTTGTTGGTCGCCGACATGCCCTTTTTGTCCTACCAGCCGAGCGTCGCGGTGGCGATTGAAAACGCAGGGCTGTTTCTAAAGGACGGCGCGGAAGCCGTCAAGGTGGAGGGTGGGACACCGACCGTCGTGCACATCGTGCGGGCGCTGGTGGAGGTAGGGATTCCCGTCATGGGGCATCTGGGTTTCACGCCCCAATGGTTGCACCAGTTCGGCGGCGCTCGCGTACAAGGGCGCCATAGCGAGGACGCCAAAGCCCTCGTGGACATGGCGCATGCGCTGGAGGATGCCGGGTGCTTCGCCATCGTGCTGGAGTTGGTGCCTGAAGAGGTCGCCGCCCTCATCACCGAGCGGCTGCGCATCCCGACGATCGGTATCGGCGCAGGAGGACAATGCGACGGGCAAATTTTGGTCCTGCACGATTTAATCGGCATGGTGCCCGGTTGGTCGCCCCGCCACGCCAAACGCTACGCTGAGGTCGGCGACCTGATCCGCCACGCCGTCGCCGCTTACGCCCAAGAGGTGCGCGAGGGCAAATTTCCGACCACCGAACATGCAACCAAGATGGCGCCCGAAGAGTTGGAACGGTTGCGTAGCCTTTTACGGGACGCCACCAAAGGGCAAGAGGTTGAGCGGAGATGATGCGTCGAGCCAAAATCGTCGCGACGGTCGGACCGGCGACGATGGACGAGGGCAAACTGCGGGCACTTTTGCGAGCGGGCGTGGATGTCGTGCGGATCAATTGTTCGCACGGGACAGCAGAACAGCACCGACAGATGGCTCAAACGGTGCGCCGCGTGGCAGCGGAATTGAACAAACCCGTCGCGCTGCTGTGGGATTTGCAAGGTCCGCGCCTGCGCGTTGCGGCGCTGCCAGCGCCCGTGTCGCTGGCTGACGGTGCCGAAGTCGTCCTCTGCAGTCCGGCTGCCGCTGCGTCCGTGACGGACGCTCTCTGTTTGCCCGTTGAGGCGCCCTACTTAGCGACGGCGGTGCGGGCGGGGCAGCGTATCCTTGTGGACGATGGGCGCATTGAGTTGGAAACGCTGCGCACCGACGGCGAACGGGTGCGCTGTCGCGTCGTGCGGGGCGGCACCGTTCAATCGCACAAGGGCATCAACATCCCCGGCGCGAAGTTGGCGGTGCCGATTTTGAGCGAAGAGGATTTGACAGATTTGCGCGATGGGTTGCAATCTGGCACCGATTTCGTCGCCCTGTCGTTTGTCCGTTCCGCCGAGGACATTGAGGTTTTGCGCAACGCCATTCACGCTCACGGAGCGGATGTGCCTGTCATCGCCAAATTGGAGCGCCCCGAGGCGTTGGAGCGGTTGGACGAAATTTTGCGCGCCGCCGACGGCGTGATGGTGGCGCGAGGCGATCTGGGTGTGGAGTTGCCGCCTGAGGAAGTGCCGCTGGCGCAAAAACGCATCATCGCCGAAGCTAACCGCCAATTTGTGCCCGTCATCACGGCGACGCAAATGTTGGAAAGCATGGTGGACTCGCCCCGCCCAACGCGGGCGGAAGCATCTGATGTCGCCAACGCCGTCTTGGACGGCAGCGATGCCTTGATGTTGTCGGGTGAAACAGCGGTCGGCAAGTTCCCCGTTGAAGCCGTGACGATGATGCACCGCATCATTTGCGCTGCGGAAACACAACTGCTCAAAAGCCAACCCGTCTACGAAGGGCGGGGCGAAGGTGAAGAGAGCATTGCCCACGCCGTCAGCGACGCGGCATGCTTAGCAGCAGCGGACGTAAAAGCGAAAGCCATCGTCGTGTTCACGCAATCGGGATCAACGGCGCTGTTCGTCAGCAAACGCCGTCCCAAAGCACCTGTCATCGCCTTCACGCCCGACGAAAAGGTGCAACGGCGGTTGAGTTTGCTGTGGGGCGTTATCCCCAAATGTTTGTCCTTCGCGGACAGCACCGACGAACTCATTCGGTTGATGGACGAACGGTTGGAAACGGACGGAATTGCTCAAGCGGGCGATGTCGTCGTCATCGTCGCAGGCATCCCGCTTTCGGCGCGCGGGCGCGCCAATTTCCTCAAAATCCACATCGTCGGGAAGAGCGAATAAAGGTGCCCATAGGGCTCACGACCGCAAGGGTTTAGCAGAAAGGAGGCAAGCGGATGCGCCGGTTGCAATGGACAGCAGTTACGATGGCAGCGGCTTTGTCGGTCGTGTGGCGCATAGCCCCGTCGCAAACGGACACCGTCGCTAAAGGGCGCACCCTTTACTTGCGCCATTGCGCCGTCTGCCACGGCGCAACGGGTAAAGGCGACGGTCCGTTGGCGAAAATCGTTGCGCCACCTGTCCCCGATTTGACCGAAGGGGTGTTCAAACTGCGTTCCACGCCATCGGGCACTTTGCCGACGGACGACGATTTGCGGCGCGTCATCGGCGACGGCATCGCAGCGACAGCAATGTTTGGTGTCAAGGAGTTGCTCAGCGATGACGAGTTGAACGCGTTAGTGGCGTTCGTCAAAACGCTGTGCCCGCAGTTCCGCACGAAAGGCAGCGGCACACCGATCACCATCAAGCCCGTTGCGCCGTCGCCCGAACTTGTGGCGCTGGGGCGGCAGGTTTACGCCAAGTTTCAGTGCGCTGTCTGCCACGGGACACAAGGCGACGGCAACGGAGTGCTGGCGAAAACGCTGCGCGACAGCAAAGGGCGCCCCGTGCGTTTGTTGAGTTTGCGCGATGCCCGCCACTACAAAAACGGCTTCACACCCGCCGACATCTACCGCACGCTCATGACAGGTATGGACGGGACGCCGATGCCGTCTTTCGCAGGGGCAATGAGTGAACGGGAAGCGTGGGCGTTGGCGCATTTCGTTCACTCGCTCATCACCAACAACCCGCCACCGCCCCGCAGCGGTCTCAATGTCGCCGCCTCGGCGACAAACCCGTTGCCGTCGGCGGTGGACGAAGAGGCGTGGGACAATGCACCTGTTGCCACTTTGCTGCTGCAAAGCCTTTGGCGGGACAACAAACCCGATGCGGTGCGCGTGCAAGCGCTCACGGACGGCGACAAAGCGGCGCTGCGGTTACAATGGGACGATCCGACTTGCGACGACACAGGCGCTCGGCGCGACGCCGTTGCGGTGCAAATGCCTGTAACCTTTGCCGGTGTTGTGCCGTCTCTGTTCTGGGGCGACCAGCAAGCCCCCGTGCGAGTCGTGCAGTGGACGGCGGGCAAAGGTGTGAGCCTTTGGCAGGCGCGAGGCATTACCGACCGCCGACCGTTACCGGCGCCCGATGCGGTGGCGGAAGGGCGATGGCAAAACGGGCGATGGACGGTCGTGCTGCAGACCGAGTTGCCCCAAGGGTGCCAACGGGTGCCGTTTGCGGTGAGCGTTTGGGACGGCAACGCGGGCGACGATGGCGAACGGCGGTCAACGACAGGCTGGCACTGGCTGACCGTTGCGGTGCCATTGGATGCGTCTCACCCGCATAATTGAGCAGGTGATACTCTGATGGCTTTCAAGGTGCCGGCAGACGAACTGGAAGCGCAGAAGCAGGCGCTGCCCGATATCCAATCGGAGCGCCCCGAACATGCGATTGCGCTGACGCGCGTGGGTGTGGCGCACTTTCGCTACCCTGTAACGCTGCGGCGCAAGGGCGAAGTGCTGCGCACCTTCGTCACGATTGAAGCCGCTGTCAATTTGCCGTCCGAGCAGCGCGGGGCGCACATGAGCCGCTTCGCCGAAGAGATCGTGCAGGCGTTCTCGCTGCCGATGGAAGCCGCCCTCTTTGAGGAGTTGGCAGAGCGGTTGGCGAACGAGTTGCTGGATGCCCACGATTACGCTCACCATTGCACTGTGACTTTAGAAGCCGAAGCGCATGTGGACGGACACCCCTACAAATTGTTCGCCAGTTACAATACGGCGACGCAGCAGCGCATCTTGGGCGTGGAAGTGCACGGAGCGTTGGCGTGCCCGTGTGCGATGGCGATGACGGGCGGGCTCTCGCACAACCAACGCGGGCGGTTGCGCATTGAGTTGCAGACTAATGGCTATCACATTCCCGCCGAGGAGTTAGTCGCTATCGCCGAAAGCGCGTTCTCCACGCCTGTACGGTTACTCCTCAAGCGCCCGCAGGAAAAAGCCATCGTGGAAGCGATGCACCGCAACCCCAAGTTTGTGGAAGATGTCGTGCGCGATTGCGTCGTGGCGCTGAAGGCGCGCTACTTGGGCGTTTGGGCACGGGTGCGATGCGACTCGTTTGAGAGCATCCATCCCTACGATGTCTTCGCCGAATGGGAAGGCGTGTTGTAAGGGTGTCACGGTGCACCGAAAGGGGGCAAATGACCGATGTCACGCGTTAAGTTGTCACGCACCGAGTTCATTGACGCCGGACACTTCATCCCCGGACACCCCAAATGTGGGCGCCCACACGGGCACACCTACCGCGTAGATGTCACGATTGAGCGCGAGTTGGAAAGCGACATGCTGCTGGAGTTCGGCGAGTTCAAGCGGCGCGTTTGGGATGTGTTGGCGCGCTACGACCATGTGATGCTCAACGAGGTCATGGACGCCGTGCCGACGGTGGAGAACATTGCCATAGCGTTGCACCGCGAACTCAAAAGGGTGTTGCCCGGATTCAAAGTGACCGTGCGGGTGTTTGAGGGCGTCCGCAAGTGGGCGGAATACAGCGACGATTAGCACCCTCCGCTCCCACCGCCGACGCGTCCTTGGTTGAAGGAGGACTCGCCGCTGTGCGACACACGGCAGAGAGTTTGTTGTCTGAAGCCATTAATGCCGTTCAGCAAATCTCCGACCCTGCTTGGAAAGCGTTGGCGTTGAGTCAAGTCGCTCAAGCGATGGCGAAAATAAACCGCCAACACGCCGTGGATTTGCTGGACGATGCGCTGCGGTTTGCCCGTCAAATTGACGACCCGGCATGGCAGCTGTCTGTGCTCCTCACTGTTATCAGTGCCTTTGCCACCGTAGATGTGGAACAAGCCCACCGATTGGCGATGGGCTTGCCTAGCGAAACGACCCGCGTGCTGGCGCTCACCGATGTTGCCGAACGCATCGCACACCGCTTGAAGGCTACCGCCACGCAATTTCTGACCGATGCTGAGCGCATCGCACGCTCCATCGCTGATGCCGACAGTCGTCAAGAGGCGTTAGCTGCCGTCGCTGAAGCGTGGGCGCTGGTGGACCCGGATAAAGCCCTGAAACTTGCCGAACAAATCGGCGGCATCGCGCAGCGTGCGATGGCGCTCGCCGCTATCGCCCGAACGCTCTCGTCCTGTGATGCGTCGCGGGCAAAGGCGGTCGCACAACAGGCAATGGAACTGGCAGGGCGCGTGCAAGACCCTGATGAAAAGACGATGGTTTTGGACGACTTGATTGAAACGGTGAGCGCCCTTGACACGGAGCAAGCGTTGACACTCGCTAACGCTCAACCCTTCCCCGACCGAAAAGCCGTCGCTTACAGCGTAGTCGCTCAAGTGTTACTCGCCCGCGGTGCAGTGGAACGGGCAAAGGCGTTGTTGACCGAAGCCGCCGACATCGCCCGCAAAGTGAAAGACCCCGACCGGCAAGCGTCGGCGTGGCGCGCCGTAGCGACGGTGATGGCACGGCTGGACACCGAGCGAGCGTTAAGTTGGGTTCAACAAGTGCGTGACCCTGACTGGCGCGACTGGACTTTAGGTGACATCGCCGCTGCCGTTGCAACTCGTTCAGTTGATGAAGCCCTTAAGGTTGCCCAACAAATTGAAGACACTGAAGAGCGCTCATCGGCGCTGGCGGATATCGCAATTGCCCTGGCACAGTCGGATTTTGAAAGGGCGTTGACAATTGTTCGCAAAATCTCAGATCCTTTCTACCGAGTTCAAACCCTCTGTGAACTTGCTCAATTATCTCGTTAAGTTGCCGCCCCGATCACGGTGAAATTTTTTTCGGCGCCTTTCGGAGGGCGCATCTCCTGATGCGCCGCTCTTTCTTCGGCGGCTCAGAGAGCCGCCCTCCGAGAGCTGCCTAAAAAATTAATCCCCATGTCCTCAAAGGGGCGACTATACAAGTCGCCCCTTACGGTTTTTACAGCGAACGGTGCGGCGTGTGAAAGAGTTTTGCCATTGTTAAGGGGCATGAGGTTGAGTTTGCGTCTGCTTAGTTTGGGCTCTTGCCAATTCAGCCTGAAGTTGTCGGATGAGATTCGCTTTGACATCGGCAGGGATGTTAGGGTCTTTTTGGATTCGCTCAATTTCTCGCTGCACCGTCTCAACCGACGCTTCCTTGATAATTCCCTCCCTTGACTTTCTCACATGGGAGAAAATGAGCAACATGGCAATCACGATAAGCGCTACGCTGATGATGACCATCCACGCTTTTCGCCCTTCCATCTTCAAATCCCCTCCTTGCCCTTTTTGGACATTTGGGGAGGCATTCCACAGTGTAGAGGAACGCCTCCCTTGCTATGTCATCAATACGGGTTCGTGCAGTAGCCTGTGACGCCTCCGACTGGCACCCAGATGTTGCGATACCAGAAAATCGTCCCACGAGCCATGCCTTTTGCGTGTCCGTCTGCGAAAGCGACATTGCAAACACGGTTGTGTCGGAAACGAGGCATCATTGCGCACCGTCCCCAAGAGGGGGCGCTGTCATCAATTGTTTGATAATCGCAGTCACGCTCCAGAGCAGGGTCAACGGCAAGTTCGCAACCGTCTCTTGCAGGGACATCGTTTTGAATTGGAAGCACGGAACCAGTCCAGCGCGATTGATGAGGACAAAAGTAAACCCAAGCGCCCCATGTGCTGTTGTTTCTCCCAGTCTCAACCAAGATGATTTTGTCCGCAGGTTTGTCTACGAGAGGCAATCCAGGCGATCTTCTGGGGTTCGGACCTTGCCCCCAGTTATCAACGAACAAATAGCGATGGACGATGTAGTGGGTGTCGTTCCCAGAGGGTGGATAACCGCCAGGATGCGAGGGGCAATGGAAAATTCCAGCACCAGCAGTGACGAATGTTTGGCTTGTGTATTGCGCGCCAGCCCTGATGTAGGGGTAAATCATACCCATCCACGAAAGTTGAGTCACCCCTGAACTACCGCCACCATACTGGCTCGGAGGGAAAGTTTCGTCGTAGTCCTGAATATACTGCGCAGTGCCCAAGCCAATTTGACGGACATTTGAAAGGCATTGAGTTCCGCGCGCCTTCTCTCGGGCTTGACTGAACACTGGGAACAGAATTGCTGCCAGGATCGCGATGATCGCGATCACCACCAGCAGTTCAATGAGGGTGAACGCGCGATGAACACGGTGCCATCGGACAGCGCATCGCATCGGTGCTGCCATCCCATATCCCTCCTTGACACGGTTTGTGCGAAGCCGCATAAGTTTTATGACCGGCTGAGGACCCAAGGGGAAGGGCAAGCAGGATTTTTGGGGACACAAAGGCAAGGGTTTGTCTTTTTGTTCCTTGTGCAACCTGCGCGGTTGATGGCGCCGCTTTAGCGGGAGGTGATTTTGCGTGTCGCTCCCGATAACACCCACCCATCAGCGCCCGTCAGCGTCGTTACTTGACATGCATCGCCTTCCCGTTCGGGCGTTACAACTTTCGGCGGAACCCATCACCCTGCGGGACCTTTTCCGCGTGCTGTGGGTCAAGTTACACGCGCTGCCGCCGCACACCCATGCGGTGCCGCGTTCGTTGTTGGAAGGGTTACGGCGGTTTTTTATCTATCGGCACCGCTCCCTTTACCGACTGCGCTATTTTGTGCGGCGGGCGTTACGAGACCCCCGATGCAACGCCTTGGTAGCGACGACGATCACGCCGCCTGTTGACTCGGATTTAGGAGACGCGGTGCGGTCAGCTTACCCCGACTTGCGACAAGTCATCGTTGTTCCGAGCCTTGCGGCGTTAGACCCCGAGGCAACAAACACCTATTTGGGGACGGTGGCGGCGCAAGTGTTTGCCCCGCATTTTGCTGACGGACATCGCATCGGCTTAGGGGGCGGTCGGGCGATCGTGGCGTTCGCCAAAGCCTTGCCCCAATTTACGACGGCGCGCCGTTTGCACTTTTATGCCCTCACGCGGTTTCGCGGTCCGTTAGTTTTCGTCGCTGACGCTGAAAAAGCCATCAGTGAACTCATCGTGGATTGCCGATGGCGTCAATTTGACGGCGCCGAAGAGAAGGACTTTGAGGGAGTACTCAACCCCCGTGTAACGAAAGGGCAGGAACTGGATTGGGCGTTCATCGGTATCGGGGCACTCGCCGACAACTCATGGCGCGAATACGCCGACGAACTGGTGTTTGACTTCTCAGCGGCTCAGAAAGCGGGAGCGGTTGCAGAGGTGCTTTTCCATTTCTTCTCCCCTGACGGGGCGCCGCCGGCACGCCCTATCGTGGCGCCTCTCGGCTTTGAAACAGCCCGATTGAGCGTGCTCCGTGAGATGGTGCGTTTGGGGCGCCCCGTCGTGGCGTTGGCGGGCGGCAAGGAAAAAGCCATCGCTGTGCTGGCAGCTTACCGCAGCCGGCGCGCTGGCGGGGCTCTGTTCAACTGCCTCGTCACAGACGAGGACTGCGCCGCAGAACTTTTGCGTCGCGCGGAGAACCCGCGCCAGTTCGCCGATGTGCCGCGCCGAGCCGTGTGGTGGGAGCGAAAGCATCGCTTTTTCGCCGCACACCTGAAATACGCTACCCCGACGCGCAAAACCAACGCCGACATCGCTGCAGTGTTGAAAGCGCCGCGCAAAAAAGTCCAACGCTGGCTCAAAGAAGCTGCGGAAGGCACCGGCGATGAACCGCCGTTGGTGTCCTTTACTGTGCGGGCACCGTCACCCGAATACGCACTGGAACTTGCCTTGATCCAACGCTACGACTTGCTGGACGCACGGGTCGTGCCCTTTTACGCCGACACCGCCGAGCAACTCGTTCAAGTGGGGTTAGCGGCAGCGCAACTGTTTTGCGAGCTGGTGCGCGACCGCGACCGCTTCTGCGTCGGTCTGGGATCAGGGTACGAAGTGCGGGCGATGGTGGAGTGTTTGGCGCTGCCCGAGACGCTGCAACGGTTTGAAAGGTTGAAGCATTTGGAGTTTTGGGCGTTGTCTGAAAGCCCCATCCTGACCCTATCGCAGGGGGTCGGCGCGCAAACGATTGTCAGTTCCATCGCCTTGCGCTGTGGCACCAGTGCCGTGCGTTCGAAAGTGCGCTGCTATCGCTTTGACCCGCATCGTAATTTTGAGGGGTTGGACGCGATGTTTTTCACCTTGCGGGCGCCGTATCCCGACGACCTCAAATTTTTGCGGGCAGCAGGGCTTGCGTGCGGGGACCCTGCAGCAGCGGTCGGCTACCTGCTCAACCAGCAATTTGACGCGCGCGGCGAAGCGCTCTTGCCTGACGGCGTTGCCTGCTCAGCGCCGTTGACAGCGCTGCGCGCGTTAACCGCTCAATCTAAGCCCGTGATCGCGCTGAACGCGCGGTGCGATGCGGTAACGCACCACGCTCGCGCGTTGCGAGTGGCGTGTATGTGTCAATTGGTCAACGGGTTGGTCGTACCGCGCCCGCTCGCCGAAACGCTGTTGCAGCCGACGCCGCCATAATGCTTTACGCACGGAGGTGACGCCGAGCGTGAACGAAGTGCGTGTCCGCATCGCCCCGTCGCCGACGGGTTACCTGCATGTCGGGACAGCCCGCACGGCGCTGTTTAACTGGTTGTTTGCCCGCCAGCGCGGCGGCAAATTTTTCCTGCGCATCGAGGACACCGACCGCGAGCGCAGCAAGCCCGTATTTGAACAGGACATCTTGGACGGCTTGCGATGGCTCGACTTGCATTGGGACGGCGATATCGTTTACCAGTCGCAGCGGCTCGCTTTGTATCAGCGGGAAGCCCAACGGTTGTTGGAAATGGGCAAAGCCTACCCGTGCTTTTGCACCCCTGAGGAGTTGGAGCAGCGCCGCCAAGCGCTCTTGGCAAAAGGCGTAGCGCCCAAATACGACCGCCGGTGCCGCCGCCTTAGCCCCCAAGAGCGTGAGCGATGGATGCGCGAAGGGCGCCCATATGTGCTGCGGTTTGCGATGCCGTTGGAAGGAGAAATAGCGTTTCGCGACATCGTGCGGGGCGAAATCCGCTTCGCCAACCGCGAGTTGGACGACTTCGTGATCGTCAAGAGCGATGGTTTTCCGACCTACAACTTTGCCTGCGTCGTGGATGACGCAGCGATGGGCATCACCCATGTCATTCGGGGCGAAGACCATATTTCCAATACGCCCCGCCAGTTGCACCTTTATGCGGCGCTGGGCTACGCACCGCCCCAGTTCGCCCACCTGCCTTTGCTGCTGGGACCCGACCGCAGCAAATTGAGCAAGCGTCACGGCGCTGTCTCGCTCAACGAGTATCGGCGCATGGGTATCTTGCCCGAAGCGATGGTCAACTTTTTGGCGTTGTTGGGCTGGTATCCGCGCGACCAACAGGAAATCAAGACGCGCGAGCAACTCATCGCCGAGTTTGACCTTGCCGATGTCAAGCCGTCGGGCGCGATTTTTGACTTGGAGAAGTTGCTGTGGATGAACGGCGTCTACATTCGGCGAACGCCCGTTGAAGTGTTGGCACGCCTTTTGGTGCCTTATTTTGCTGAGCAGGGCTGGTTGCATGACCCACCGACGGACGAGGAGCAGCGTTACTTGCTGCAAGTGACGCCATTGGTCCAAGAGCGAATGCGCACGCTGCAGGAAGCCGTAGAGTTGGCGGAGTTTTTCTACCGCGAACCGGAAAGTTACGACGAAAAGGCGAAGTCCCGCTTGTGCCGCGAAGGCGTCGCCGATCTGCTGCTGGAGTTGTCTAACCGGCTGGACGCCTTGACCACATTCACCGTGGAGCAAGTGGAAGCGACGGTCCGCCAGTTGGCAGCGGAACGGGGGATGAAAGCGGCGGACATCATTCACCCGACCCGCGCCGCGTTGACGGGACGGATGGAAGGACCGAGCCTGTTCCACTTGATGGCGGTGTTGGGCAAGGAACGGTGCGTGGGACGGTTGCGTAGAGCCGTCGCGTGGTTGCACAGCGGTGCAACGGGCACCGCACAATGAACCCAAGGAGGGGTTGAACGATGTGGCGACGGATGCTGAGCGTCGCGGCGTTGGCGTTCGCGGCAGCGCTGCCCGCTGCCGCTCAAGAGGCACCCCAGCCCCCCGGTTGGGCGTTTCGGTTGGGGGTGTGGTATCCGACTTCCAGTTCTGTGCGGGATGCCACGACAGACTTTTGGGTGTATTTCGGCGTGGAGCGCAATTTCCCGACCATCGGCATCGTGAGCCTAGATTACACCGAAGGCTCCGACACCAACAACAAAGTGCGCATGTTGTCGCTGTTCGTCAACGCCCGTCAAAACTATGCCCCGCGCCTGGACTTGTTAGCGGGGTTGGGGCTCGTTTACGCTGATGTGGATGCTCCCGGCGGGGGCAAAACCCGCTTGCGCTTGGGCGGAACGGTCGGGGTCGTCTACAACTTGGCACCGCGCACCGAGTTGCAGTTGCGCTATCAGACCGCCGGGTTCAAAGAAGCCAACGGGTTTGTGCTGACGGTAAACTTTCGGTTCTGACAGCGCGTTCGCCCCGTCCCACGCACCTGCTTTCGCCCTCGCGGAACTTTCGCAGCCGGAAATCGCTAAGTGAAGCGGCGAAGTCTTTGCCTTAAAAATCCGGCTGCAAAGGAGGCGAGGGCGACCATGAGATGGCGTTGGTCCGTCGGTGCGGCGTTGATCGCCGCGACAACGATGAGCGTGTTGCCTAGCGGAGCCCAGGAGCAAGGGCAGCGTGTCGGGTTGCAACTGGGGGCGTGGCGTCCGACTTCCAGCAGCGTCCGCCGTCAAATCAAGAGCACCTGGCCGTACGCTGCCTTGACTTACTCGCTGCACGCCGCAGAGGGCAAAACACCCGTCACCTTACTGCTGGACTGGACAGGGCGCAAAAACAGCGACACTCAGTCCAAAGTAACCCAAGTGGACTTGCTGGCAACAGTTCGGCAAGGTGTTTCGTCCGACCGCGAGGGCAAAAGCCACTTCTACTGGACGGTCGGCATCGGTCCCGTTTGGAGCCGCATAGAGGAAATGGGCGACAAAAAGACCCGCATCCGCGCGGCAGGCACTGTCGGGCTCGGCTGGGCATGGCAGCGCCGCGCCGGTCTGGAGTTGCGTTACCAAGTCGGCAGTTCCAAGTTCAACACGGGCGCCTTGCTGGCGCTCAACCTTGGCTTTTAACGCCCTCAGCGTTGCGAAAAAAGCGGTGCTCCGCTGCCAACGGTTCGGGCAGGAGACACAGGCTTTTTCTTGTCCCTGCCCGAACCGCCTTTAGGGCTTACATGCCCGCCGTTAGGGCGCAGCGCAGCACGCGCTTAGCGTTCGCCAACACGACGGTCGGGTCTTGGTGCGGTAAGGGTTTGACCTCAAAACTGACGGACGGCAAACCAAACGGTCCTGGTTGGGCGAAATAGCCGCTGTAGCGCAGCACCTCCAAAAACACCTTCACCTGCGGGACATCGTTGACGCCCTTTGGGTAGCCGAAAGGTGGGTGTTGATCACCGTAAAGCGGGTCCGCAGGGTCAATGACACAGTTGCCGATGTGAACATGACGGACAAGCCCGTCCAACAGTTCCGACAAGCAGTCTTCTGGCGTCTCACCCAGCAGCGGCAAATGGCTGAGGTCAATCAACAGCCCGAAATGAGGGTAGTGGGCTTGGACGAGGGTTGCCAGTTCTCGCGCGACGGCGGTCGGTCCGATGAGCGCTTTTTTGTCCACCGCGCGGTCAAACTGCTCCACCAAGACCCACAATGGGGCGTCAGGGGAGCGGTCAGCGGCGTAAGCGCAAAGGTCCCGCAGCGTTTGGGCGAAGGCGTTCAATTCATTCGGCTCGTCCCCACCGAACGGTCCGCTCATCAGCACCAACGCCCGGGCTCCTAAGGCGACCGCTTCATCCACGCAGTCTTTCAATGCTGCAAGGGCTTGTCGGCGAAGCGCCGCGTCCGTCGCCGAGGGGTTCAACCTTTGCCGCAGGATGACGGGCGTGGCGGCGAAGGCGCAATCCAGATGTGCCGCTTCCAAAAGGTCACGCACCTGCTGACGCATCGTCGTGTTCGGTAAGCGGGTCAGTTCCACAAGGGCGAAATCGGCGTCTTGCGCCAGCGCGTGCAAGGCGGTCAGCAATTTGTCCGGGGCTTGGTCGGACCCAGGGAACGCCATGAACTGGACGACGCCCAATTTGAACGCCATCGCGTCGCTGCGGTGCATCGTATCGCCTCCTTGCTGGATAGCCCGTCGCAGGGTCAGGGCACTGCCATGCCTCCCAGCCCGTTCGTTCAGTTTACCGCTTTTTTGCTGGAATGGCAAAATTGCGGGGCGGTGATCGGGCATGCTGGCAGTGCTGGAGAGCGGCGCGGTTTGGGGGATGGCACCCTACTTGGTGCGCGTGGAAGTGGACATCGCCCCCGGCACGACAGCGTTCACCATCGTCGGTCTCCCCGACAAAGCGGTGCAGGAAAGTGCCCAGCGTGTCCGCGCGGCGTTGCGTAACTGCGGCTACGAGTTCCCCGCTAAACGCATCACGGTGAATTTGTCCCCTGCGGATGTCCGCAAAGAAGGACCGGCGTTTGACCTGCCCATTGCGCTGGGCATCTTGGTAGCGACAGAGCAGCTGCCGCCGCTGCCGGAGGGCACGGTCGTTTTAGGTGAACTCTCGTTAGACGGCGCAGTGCAGCCGGTCAACGGCGTTCTGGCAATTGCGATGGAAGCCCGCCAGCAAGGGCGTCGGCACCTTCTCGTGCCTGCAGACAACGCCGTGGAAGCGGCTGTCGTGGACGGCATCGCTACCTTCGGTGTCACCAGTTTGCCCGAGGCAGTTCAGGCTGTGTCGGGCGAACGCACGCCAATGCCCCGACCGCCCATCGCTATCGCTGAGCCCCATTACGAGGTGGACTTTGCTGAAGTGAAAGGACAGGAAAGTGCCAAACGGGCGATGGAAGTGGCAGCGGCGGGGGGACACTCTATCCTGATGGTCGGTCCGCCTGGGGCAGGCAAGTCCATGCTGGCACGCCGCTTGGCGACGATCTTGCCACCATTGACGCTGGACGAGGCGTTAGAGGTGACGAAAATCTACAGCATCGCCGGCAAACTGCCCAAGGGATGCGGGTTGATGACCGAGCGTCCGTTCCGCGCCCCGCACCACACGGTTTCCGCCGCTGGGTTGATCGGTGGCGGGTCGTTCCCCAAACCCGGCGAAATCTCCTTAGCGCACCATGGCGTGTTGTTTTTGGACGAATTACCGGAGTTTCACCGTGATGTGTTGGAAGCGTTGCGTCAGCCGTTGGAGGAAGGCACGGTCACTGTGACGCGGGCGACTCACAGCGTCACTTTTCCGGCACGGTTCGTTCTGGTGGCGGCGATGAACCCCTGCCCGTGCGGCTACGCCACTGACACAGTGCGTCGGTGCACCTGCACCCCGCAACAAATCCGCACTTACCGGCGGCGCATTTCCGGACCGCTTTTGGACCGCTTTGATATCCACTTGGAGGTGCCCCGTTTGACGGCGGAAGAAATTTTGGAGCCGGGTGCCGGCGAACCCTCGGCGCGTATCCGCGAACGCGTGTTGCGTGCCCGTGAGCGACAACGCGACCGCTTTGACCGCTTGGGATTGCCCATCCCTTGCAACGCCCATTTGCCCCCGAAACTCGTCCGCGAAGTGTGCGTGTTGGATAATGACGCAAAGGAGTTGTTGCGCACCGCCATTCAATCGCTGGGCTTATCGGCGCGGGCGCACGACCGCATCGTTAAAGTCGCCCGCACCATCGCCGACTTGGAAGGCAGCGACACCATTCGTTCGCGTCATATCGCCGAAGCCATCACTTACCGTAGTCTGGACCGGCAACTGTTTGAAACGCTGTGATGACCGAGGCTCCACGCTATAATTGCCGTGTCGGCGCCTGATAGGAGGGATTGCTGCCATGAAAAAATGGAGCGTCGGAGTGGGCAGTGTCGCTGTGCTGGCTGTGGGGTGGTTGATGGCGCAATCGGCGGTGCTTTGGCAATTGCCGCGCGGGGACGCCCACAACAGCGGCTTTGCGTCCTTACCGATTCAACCGCCGCTGGCGACGCTGTGGAGTTTCATCCCATTGCAACCCGCCCGCGTTAACCGTTTCAGCCTCGTCCATGACGGGCAGCATGCATTCCTCGTTACCCCCAACAGCCTTTACGCCTTGTCATTGGCAGACGGACAAATCAACGAGTCGTGGAAAACGACGGAGTTGCCGCATGTCTTCACGACACCGCCGGTCGTGGCGGACGGACGCGTTTATATCGGCACCAGTCGTGGGGAAGTGCTCTCCTTTGATGTGGAGACGGGTGCGCCCGGACCATCCATCGCCCTCAAGCAAGTCAGCATCAACGCGCTGGGCGCCCATGGCGGATATCTGTTCCTCGGCACTTCCGACGGGTTCGTCCACTACGCCCCCTTGAGCAACTTAACCGAGCTGCGCAGCGCCCGTTTGGGCTACGGTGTCACCACCAATTTTGCGTTTGCTGACCACAAAGACCGCACTGTGGTCATCGTGGGCACGACCTCACGGCTGTTTTTCTTGAACTTCAGCGACCAACCGGGCGCTCCGACGCTGCGGGAGTTGGCGCGCCCGTTGCCTCCTGCCGGAGGACCACTGACTGACCCCGTATACGACCCCAAGACCGACACGGTGTATGTGGGGGCAGGGAGTTCGCTGGCGCGTTACAGCCAATGGGGAACGCCGGCGTTGCCCGTGCGGCTGAAGGGCAGCGTGCTGGGCGCGCCGGTGGTCGCACCGGACGGAACAGTGTTCGTCGCTACTGACTCTGGCACCGTTTATGCGTTGACGCCGCGCGGTCTGTCTATCCGATGGCAAAAATCGGTCATGTCAAGCGTTCATGCACCCATGCTGTGCACCGGTGAGGTCTTATGGGTTGCCACCTTTGACGGGCTCTTGTTGGCGCTGGACACCCGAACCGGCGACATACGCTGGCGGTTTCGGTTAGGCGACATTAACCCGAACTTTGTGGGCGTCACCGTTTACGCGCCCATCGCCGCCACACCCTTTGGGTTGGTCGTGGTAGACACATTGGGACGGGCTTACGCGTTCACCGACGCCCGCCTCGTCCGCGACACTGCACCGCCGACCTTCTACGATGCGACTTTACTGCTCCTGAGCGTTGAGCGACAGGTCGTGGGTTACCGGCTTTTGGACAACCCCGTCGCGCAAGAGGCACCTGCCATTCCGGGGCGTCCGCCAATTTACCTGCGGGTGCGCGTGGCTGACCGTGAAACGGGCGTCAACGAAAGCAGTTTGAAAGCCCAATTGGTGGCGTTGCGCGCTCAACCGACACCTATCACCGATTTGAGCGGCACTTTCAAGCCAGCGACAGGCGAGTGGACGATTAATGTTCATGTGGAGAAGCCCGTTGAAGGCACACCGGAAAGGGTCGTGCGGGTCCTTTCCCCCTTGCCCGACGGTGAGTATGTGGTCGTCGTGCAAGCAACCGATTACGCCGGCAACACAGTGCGAGAAAGTTTTGGGTTTCGCGTAGATAACACCCTACCGCCGCCGCAATTGCAGACAGCCCAATCGACACCGGGCGCGCCCGGAGCGCCCGGCAGCGCGCCGGGCTTGGCTGGTGCCCGTCGCCCCTTTGGACCGCCAGGCGGACCGGGCGGATATTGAACCGCACATTTTGAAAAGGAGGGTTCGTGCGGGAATGGCGGTTTTTTTCGTCAGCCTGCTTTTGGTGGCGCTGATCGTTTACGCCGGCTATTTTGCGTGGCTCAACGCGCTGGTGGCGAGTTTTGACCCGAAATCCAAGATGGTTGTCCTCTACTTTTGGAAGGATATGACCGCTTTATCGGCATGGGGATTGAGTGATCTGGCGCTGCGGGTGCGTCTGTGGGAGTTAGTGTTGTTCGTCGCTGCGGGCGCCACTTTGTTGGGCATCGTCGTCGGTTGGCGGTTGGGACGGCGCGGAGCGCGCGAACGGGAAGAAGCGCTGCGCCGCTCTCAAACGGAACTCCATCACGCCCGCCAACAAATCAATCAACTGCAAGGACAACTGTTGGAAGCCTATCGCCAACACGAATTGCGGCTCGCGGAACTGACCGAAAAAGTGCTGGCGCTCACCAAAGCTGCACTACCGACAGCCGAGTTACAAGTGGAACGGCTCCCTTTGATGGACGCCCCGCACTTGTCCGAAGGCAACCCGCCTAACGAACAGCCCTAAAAAGCGGAGGGGAGGCAGCACAATATGACCCCTGATGAGACGCTGGCATGGTTGCGATTGAACCGTAGCGGTCTCTCCCCGCAACGCCAGCGACAGTTGTTGGACGCCTTCGGCGCCCCTGCCGCCATCTTTGCCGCGCCTGATACGGTTCTGTTGCGGCTCCCCGGCTTCAATGAAGCAGCCCTGAGCAAACTGCGCCAAGCCCAGCACGACGCGCAACCGGAGCGGGATCTGTGGAAATTGGAACGCTTGGGCGCATGGTTGCTGACCATCCACGACGAGCGCTACCCCCCGCTGCTGCGCCGGCTCTCGGACGCCCCTGTCGCGCTTTATGTGTTGGGCACAGTGGAGCCAGCCGATGAACGCCTCGTCGCCGTCGTCGGGACTCGCCGTCCCTCAGACTACGGGCGGCGGGTCGCTTACCATATCGGTGCCGAGTTAGCAGCCGCCGGCATAACGGTTGTCAGCGGGTTAGCCGAAGGGATAGATACCGCCGCCCACAAAGGCGCGTTGGATGTTGGCGGACGCACCTTTGCCGTGTTGGGCTGCGGCTTGGATCGGCTCTACCCCCGCAGCAACAAAATGTTGGCGCGGCGCATCGCCGACAACGGCGCCCTCCTGACCGAGTTCCCATTGGGCGCGACACCACAGCCGTGGCACTTTCCCCAGCGCAACCGCCTCATCAGCGGCATGAGTTTAGCGGTCATCGTTGTGGAAGCCCCTGCCGGCAGCGGCGCTCTCATCACCGCCGACTGGGCTGCCGAACAGGGACGCGAGGTGTTCGTCGTCCCCGGACCATTAGACCAACCCAGTTTTGAGGGGAACCACCGCTTGCTTCGCGAAGGCGCACACCTGTTCACCAGCGTCGCCGACCTGTTGGACGAACTGCATTTGCGCCCTATTTCAACCGGCGCCGCTCGCGACCAGCCATCTCTGCCCGAATTACCCGCACCAGAAGCCCAAGTGTGGCGGATTTTGACGACGGAATGGAAACATGCCGATGACATCGTCCGCGAGAGCGGTTTACCCTCCAGCGACGCCCTCGCCGCGTTGACGATGCTGGAACTGAAAGGTTTGGCGGAACGCAGCCAAGGCAACCGATTCCGCCGCGCCGCCCGCTGGCGTTAAGCGTTTCCTTGCTCAACGCTTGAATCTCCAAACCGATTTTTTTTGGCGGCTCAGGAGAGCCGCCCTCCGAGGACGGCATTTTTCCTTTTCGGCGAGCGGTCTCTGACGCGCCAATTTGTTTCTACAACGATTTTTCGGAGGACGCGTCTCCTGACGCGCTGTTTTTTTGGCGGCTCAGGAGAGCCGCCCTCCGAGGACGGCATTTTTCCTTTTCGGCGAGCGGTCTCTGACGCGCCAATTTGTTTCTACAACGATTTTTCGGAGGACGCGTCTCCTGACGCGCTGTTTTTTTGGCGGCTCAGGAGAGCCGCCCTCCGAGGACGGCATTTTTCCTTTTCGGCGAGCGGTCTCTGACGCGCCAATTTGTTTCTACAACGATTTTTCGGAGGACGCGTCTCCTGACGCGCTGTTCGGTCTTTTCTGGGCTGCTTGGGAGAGCAACCCTCTGAATGCGACGAAATTTTTCGGCGGTTCTTAGGGGTGCTTTTCCAAAGCGCTAATCGGCGGCTGAGGAGAGCCGTCCTGTCAACCTCCGTTATTCAACCACAAGCGTTAAACAAAGCGTGCGCGTTGTCGCAATCTTTTTTCAGGAGGGGTGCGAAACGCGTCCGTTCCGCTGAACGCTCCCCGCAAAGCTAGCTTACCACCCCCGCCATTACTTAAGCAATTTTATCATATCTCCTGCCATTGGACATACAACTAAATACAAAACGGCAACCTTTCCTTTTTCTCTGGAACCCGCGTCTATCCCGAAACAGATTAATTGGCGCTACTTGAACGGGTGAGTTACGGGGGCATGTGCAATCACGACCAACGGTAAAGCAAAGGGCAACGCATTGCTCCAAATTTTAGGACACAATTGACAAGAAAGGTAGACAATGTTGATTGCGCCGTGAGATTTACGCCTAAGTTCCCCAAAGGTAAAGGTGCGTCGTCAACGGCTTTTGAGGGGGGCGAACTCTCCAAATGCGACGAAGGGTGTGATTGGGCATGAGCGAAGTGAAGACGATCCGACCCCACCCCAACCCATTGGTTTCCGTCATCATCCCATCGCTGGACGGGCGCCGAGGCGGCAATGTAGAGAAGTTGCTGGACGACTTGGAGCGGCAAACGATGCAAGAGTTTGAAATCCTGATGCCCATCGGCATTAAGCCCAACGGCAAAGCCCGCAACGAAGGGGTGCGTAAAGCCAAAGGGCGCTACCTCGTCTGCATAGACGACGATGTGCGCCTCGGTCACGAGCGGGTCATTGAGAACCTGCTTGTCCCGTTGCTGGATGTGGAACGCAGCGGGCACGACTGGACGCAACCAGGCAACGGGCACATCGGGATGACGGGTCCGTCCCAACAACTACCGCCAGACGCGACACGGTTTCAGCGCTGGGCGGCGAAACAGCTGCCCCGCACTCAGTTCCCCATCGTAGACGACTACATTGACACCGACATGGTGACGCACATGTGCTTGTGCATCCCGACGGACCTTTACAAAGCCGTCGGGTGGGAGAACGAGCACATCGTGCGCGGCACGGATGTGGACCTTCGCTACCGAGTGCGTCAGTTCGGCTATCGCATCGTCGTCGTCCCACGCACTTGGGCGTATCACCCGGTGCCAGCGACCTTGCAAGGTGTTTTGCGCGAATGGTTCAACAAAGGGCGATGGACGGCATTCAACCGCAAGCAATTTCCTGGCTTTGACTACGAAGCGCCCGACGGCGTTTTGCCGAACGGCAAATATGTGCCCAAGCGTAGCAAAACCTACCGGGTGCTGCGGTTTGCAGGACGGTTTTTGCTGGGCGTCGTGACCTTTCAACCCGTGCGGTTGCTGGCGCAGGTCGTTTACGCCGTCGGCTATCTGCGCGGGCAATTTTTTGAGACGCGTTATGAACCGTGACGGCGCATCTCCCGCGACATGTTGACAGATCCCCAAACGCCGCCTTTGTAGCCCTGAATGTCTATCGGCGGTGTCGGGGTGCTGCTTTCCGAACCCACAAAAGTCAACGGGCAAGGTGTCAGGCAGATGAACCCCACAACTTCTGCGTCCAAACGGTTGTTGCTCCTTGCCGGTGAATTTCCGCCCTTTGCCGGAGGCATTGCGACGGCGGCAGCGCACCTGGCAAAGGTGCTGGTGCGGCACGGTTGGGCAGTGACGGTTATCGCCCCTCGCTATGGGCAGGACGACCGCACCGTTGACGCTGGGCAGCCCTACCGCACCGTGCGGTTGCCCCTGATGCGACTGCGGTTCCTGCGGATGGTGCCCATGACGCCCGTCATCGTAACGCTGGCTGCCCGCTGGCGCCCCGATTGGGTCATCGCGATGCGGGTGACTCGCGAAGGTTTTCCTGCCGTCGCCATTAAGCAAGTGTTAGGCGTGCCCTTCATCGTCTTTGCCCACGCGTTGGAGTTCTTGCGGTTTGAACCGCGTTCGGTGGCATGGCGTGTGTGCCGATGGGTTTACGAGCGCGCCGACGGCGTCGCTGCGATCAGTTCTGCCAGCCGGGCAGAATTGCTGCAGCGTGGGCTTGCCCCCGAAAAGGTGCACATCGTCCATTTGGGCGTAAGTGAGACGGTTCTGAACGGGCAAACGACGGATTTGCCCCTCAGCGGCAACGGCAAACATAACGGGCACCGCGTTTTGTTGACTGTCGGTCGGTTAGTGCCCCGCAAGGGTGTGGACAAGGTCATTGAAGCCTTGCCGCTGGTGCTGCGAGAGCACCCCGATGTTTGCTATTGGGTCGTCGGGGACGGACCTGATCGGCAGCGGTTAGAAGAGCTGGCGCAGCGCTTGGGCGTGGCAGACCGCGTCGCGTTTACGGGACGGGTGCCCGATGTCCGCCCCTTCTTGCATGCGTGCGAGGTCTTTGTCATGCCGACACGCGAGGAACGGCGCGGCGATGTAGAAGGGTTCGGGTTGGTCTATTTGGAAGCCGCTGCATGCGGCAAGCCCGTAGTCGCCAGTGCGGTCGGCGGCGCCGTTGACGCTGTCGTGCCTGACGAAACGGGGTTGGTCGTGAACCCGCACGACCCCCGAGCCATCGCTTCGGCGCTCTGCCGATTGCTCCGTGACCCCGAGTTCGCGAAACGGTTGGGTGAAGCGGGGCGCCAACGGGTGTTGTGCGAGTTTACATGGGATCGCACGGCGGAACGATTGACGGCGATCATGCAACCGGCGACGCGGGGGCGAGCAAAACGATAATGGGACAAGGCTTTCCGTTTCCCGACTGGGTCCTTTACGGTATAGCTGCGCTGGGCATCCTACTGACTTGGCGGGATGTCCGGTTTGGGTTGGCGGCTATCGCTGTCTCCATCGGCATCTCCCCCGAGTTTCAGACTGAGACAGTGAGCAATTTGCGCTTAGAAGACTTGGTGATGGCGGCGGTGTTCGTCGCATGGGGGTTGCGGAAACTGCGCGACCGTGAACCGTTGGTACCAGCGACGCCGCTCAACCGCTTGTGGGTATTTTGGTTGTTTGCGGGTGGGGTTTCCGTGCTGCTGGGCAGCGTATTGGGCACCCTCCCGTCCGAAAAAAACGGGCTGTTTTATTGGCTCAAGCGGTTGGAATTGGCGCTGCTGTTTTGGGTCGTCGCCGATTGCGTCCGTTCGTGGGCAGATGTGCGGTGGCTGACGACAGCAGGTATGGTCGGCGCCGCCCTCAGCGCTGCTGTCGGCTGGCACCAAAAATGGCTCAACCCGCCCCGCGAGGATGTCCACTGGAACGCTTACAAGGTCAAGGGTCCACCTGGCGAGAAAAACAATGTCTACGCCCAGTATCTCGTTTTGAACGCTTTGATCGGGCTGGCGCTGGGGTTGAGCCTTTTCCCCAGCCGCGCGGCATGGGTGCCGTTAGGGTTGACGGGCATGATGGTCGTGCCCATTTTGTTTGCCTTTTCTCGGTCAGCGGTGGCGGCGATGGGCGCGGGCGTCGTGGCGCTGGTCGGTGTCTTTCAGCGTCGCTGGATGCCCTTTTTGCTGATCGCCTATTTTGTCGTCCCAGCCATCGTCCCCTCCATCGTCCAGAAACGAATGGAGCAACTGTCTTGGGAACGGTTCAAAGTGGAACGGCTGAACGGCTACATCAGTGCGGTGAAGGAAACGCTGCCGCGCAACCCCATCACGGGGCAGGGATTGGGGTTTGCCGGGTTTAATCGCTACGAAAACCAGTATGCCAATACATTTGCCCAAGAAGGGTTGTTGGGTTTAGCCGCTTTCGTGGCGCTGTTGGTAGGCGTGTTGCGGATGCAACGGGAAACGCTGGCGCTGACCACCGACCCCTACCTGCGGGGCATCGTGCAAGGTTGCTTTGCAGGCACTATCGCCTACCTCATCGCTGGTCTGTCAGGCGTCCCGTTGCTGGCAATCCGCCCGGCAGAGTCGTTTTGGTTTTGGACGGGAGTGAGCGCGGGCGTTTGGCGGTTGGTAGCGGCATCGGGCGACATCGCAGCCTAGCCGGCTCGGTACGGACGGGCAAGGAACGCCTTTGAAACGGTATCTGGGTGAACGGACGATGAGAGCGCGGAAAGACTGGCGACAAAGCCTCGTGCGGGTGATGCTGCGCCGTGCCGCGGCGCGGTGGTTGCCTCCGGCGAAGGCGAACGGGCTGCGGGTGTTGGCGTACCATCGCGTTCGCCCTGACGCCGACGACCCGCGCAGCGTTACGCCCGCGCTCTTCCGGTCGCACCTGACGACCCTGCGCGATGGCGGATGGCGAGTGGTCAGCCTCTCAACGGTGCTGGCACATTTGAACGGTAACGCTCCTCTGCCCCCGAAGGCGGTTTTGCTGACTTTTGACGACGGTTACGCTGACCTCTACGAGTGGGCGGCTCCCCTTCTCAGCGAGTTTCAAATGCCAGCATGCATTTTCATGTTGGCGCGATATGTGGGCAAGCGTGGGCAGACCTACAGCGAAGCCCATTACCCCGAGGCGCCGTTTCTGACAGCGGCACAGTTGCGGGATTTGCACCGCGCAGGCATCGAAATCGGTTCGCACGGGCTGTGGCATGTCCCCTTAGCGTTGCTCACCCTCAAGGAAGCGTGGAAAGAAGTGTCACTTTCCAAGCAACTGTTGAGCGACCTGTTGGGCGATGAGGTGCGGGCGTTTTCTTACCCATGGGGGCGCGCCGGCGATTTCGGGCAAGAGCATGTGACGATGGTGGAACGCGCCGGCTACGCCGCCGCGTTCACGATGCTACACGGCGTTAACCTGCCACCGCTGCAACGGTTTCTGCTGCGCCGTTGCCATGTCTACCCCTTTGACGACCCTGTGACTTTTCGGGCGATTTTGGAAGGGAGGTTTGACGGATGGTGCCTGAAAAATCTGCCCGTGCGGCAATGGCTCCGTCGGTTACGGAAGTCCCCCACGCACGGGACAAAGGTCGGAAAATCATAAGGGTGTTACGATGGCTGGCTTCCCTCACCTTCCTAAAATGCCTGGCGCGATGGGTCGGCTATTACATTCACGAGCATGTTTCCCAGGTGCCGCACATCCGCAAAGGCAAAGGCGTTTGGATTCACCCGACCGCGTCGTTCCGCAACGGGCATAACATCGTCATCGGCGATTACTCCCATGTCAATCGGGACTGTTGCCTCTGGGCGGGACCGAACAGCCGTATCGTGTTGGGCAACTTCGTCCTGATGGGACCGGGCGTGCGGATCCATGCGACCAATCATTCCGCCGAATTGCACTTGCCGATGATGCTGCAACCTTTGCGGGAAGCCGATGTCGTCGTGGAGGACGATGTGTGGCTGGGCGCCAATGTCGTCGTCACCAGCGGCGTGCGCATCGGGCGCGGCGCCATCGTCGCCGCCGGTGCGGTCGTGACGAAAGATGTCCCGCCTTACGCCATTGTCGGCGGTGTGCCCGCCAAAGTGTTGAAGATGCGTATTCCGGTGCCGGAGGAGGGGAGCGAATATGACGCACGAAACCGTCGCACCCAGTAGCAGCAGCCCACCAAAGCGCCGCCGCGTTTTACACCTCATCACCCGCATGATTATCGGCGGCGCGGAGTGGAACACGCTTTACACCGTCAAGTTGCTCAACCGTGAGCGTTATGTGCCGTTTCTTGCCTGCGGACCGCAAACCGGTGCGGAAGGCAGCCTGATTGAAGCGACCAGAGCGCTCGGCGTGCCCGTCATGGTCGTTCCCGACCTGGTGCGGGAGTTGCATCCTGTCAAGGACGGCAAAGTCATCGGGCAACTGATACGGCTGTATCGGGCGACGAAGGCGGACATCGTGCACACCCATGCGTCCAAAGCCGGCTTGGTCGGACGGCTGGCTGGCTGGCTGGCGAAAGTGCCCCGTGTCATTCACACCGTGCACGGATTTGCTTTTACGGCACCCATTCCCGAATGGCAAAAGCGGCTCTACATCGCACTGGAGCGCGCCGCAGCCCGTTGGTGCGACACCCTCATCTTCATCTCGCCTGCCCTCATAGAAGAAGCGCGCCGACACAACATCGGCGACCCGAGCCAGTATGTGCTCATCCCCAGCGGAATTGACCTGCGGATGTTTCGGGAAAGCCCGCGCTTTCGGGACATCAAGCGGCGGGAACTGTCGCTGAACGGCGAACCGGTTATCGGCACCATCGCCCGCATCGTGCGCGAAAAGGGCTATGAATCGCTGTTGCACGCCGCTCGTCGGCTCAAAGCGAAAGGGTATAATTTCGTGCTCGTTTGGGTCGGCGACGGTCCAGACCGCCCCCACATGGAAGCCTTAGCGCGCGAGTTGGGCGTGGCAGACCGCGTGGTTATTACGGGCATGCGCAGCGATGTGCCGGCGTGGGTTGGCTGCTTTGATTTGTTCGTCCTACCGACCCTTTGGGAGGGGATGGGGCGGGTGTTTTTGGAAGCGCAAGCCGCTGGGGTGCCGGTCATCGGCACAAAGGTAGGCGGTGTCCCCGATGTCGTCATGGACGGCAAAACAGGTTTTTTGGTGCCCCCTAACGACCCCGAAAGCCTCAGCGAAGCGCTAGAGCGCTTGCTCGTGGATGCGCGGTTACGACAAACTATGGGACAAGCCGCTCAAGCCTTCGTGGACGAGCGGTTCAGCGTGGATGAAATGGTGCGTGCGATAGAAGCCGTTTACGACAAAGCGTGAGGGTCAAATATGGCTTGACCCTCACGGCGGCGCGCGGCTGCGCACTTTCACCGCCGAGGAGGCGTTGGCGATGATGCAAAGAACTGCCGGACAAACCACCTCCCCCCATCGCGAAAGTGACTTGCTGCTTTACTTTTGGGCGGTGTCCCGCCGTTGGCCGTTGATCGTGCTGATGTTGGTGTTAGCAGCCCTCGGAGCCGTCGCTTACATGCGGTTGACCCCTCCGACCTACGAAGCCGTCAGTTTGGTGCGGATGCGCAAACCGACGCCCGTCCAAGTGTTCGGAACCGGCACGCAACCGGCACCAGAACAAGAGATGCTGAACCTGAACACTGCCGCTCAATTGGTCATGACCTATTTGACAGCCCAAGAGGCATTGGATCTGCTGCAGAAACCGCCGTTGCGGGATCGGCTGAGCCGAACGACCCGCGAATACTTGCGCCTTTTCTCCCCGCAAGAGGTGTTACAAGTGACCAAAACGGCTCCGATAGAACCCGATTTGGTGCGCATCACCGTTCACCACCCGCTCCCGGAGGTCGCTGCCGCCCTCGCCAATGGGTTGGCGGAAGCCTTTGTCCAGCGGCTCAACCGTGAGACCCGTGCCGAGGCGTCTAACGAGCGCCGGTTCATTGAAAGCCAATTGCAACTGATTGAAGGGCAACTGCGGCAATTGGACACGACCATCGCGCAAGTTTACCGACAACTGCGTTCGGTTGATGTCAGCGAGGAAACTAAAAGCCTCATTGAATCGCTGCGCACTTACACGACAGATTTGATGACCGTAGAATCGGAACTGCGTTCGTTGCAAGCCAGCATCGCCCAGTTGCGCCGAGCTGCTGCCCGGCAGGGACCCGTCATGTCAGTGCAAGTCCTCAAAGAGGACCCCACTGTCCAAGAGTTACAGCGGCAGTTGGCGATGCTGGAGGTGGATCGCGCCAACTTAGTGGCTCGCTACACCCCTGACCACCCCGCCGTCAGAGAAGTGGACGAACGCATGAACGCGTTGCGCAACGCCATCAATCAGCGGGTTGGGCGCGTGGTGAAAGGCGCCGAGACCGTTCCCAACCCCAGTTACGCCACTCTGCAACAACACCTCATGGATTTGGAGACGCGCCGCTTGTCTGCGGAAGCCCGCCGGCAGGCGCTGTTAGCCCTTTTGCAGCAAGCCCAGAAACAGATTGAGCAGCTCCCTGAAGACCGCCGCCGTGTCGGTGAACTCAACCGACGGCTGCAGGTGCTGGAGCAAGCCTACACGAGCCTGTTGGGACGGTTGCAAGACGCGCAAATTCGGGAAGCGTCGCGGCTAGGCAACGCTATGATCGCGGATGTGGCGACCGTCCCGCAACGCCCCGTTTCCCCCAACTTGCCTCGTGTCGCCTTGTTGGCGCTGTTGGCAGGGTTGGCAGCAGGGATCGGCGCCGCATTGTTGCTGGAGATGTCCAAATCGTCGGTGGAGACGACGGAAGAAGTCCGGCACCTGCTGAACGCTCCGGTGCTGGGCATTGTCCCACAAACCCACACCCCATTGACCCAAACGCAGGTCGCAGAACTGATGCACTCCCAGCGCCGCGCGGCGGAAGCCATACGGACGCTGCGGTCTAACTTGAAGTTTCTGGGGCGCAAACGCCCCTTCCGCACGCTGGTCATCACCAGTGCGGTGGGGGGCGAAGGCAAAACTTTTTTGACGGCTGCGTTGGGGTTGGCTTACGCCCATGCCGGTTACCGCGTCATCCTCGTGGACGCTGACCTGCGCCACCCGAGTTTGCACCAACGGTTTAAACTCACCGACGGCATCGGGCTGCGGGAAGTGTTGGAGGGCACGGTCTCGTTAGACGAAGCCTTACGGTCAGGTCCAATGCAAAACCTATGGGTGTTGCCCGCTGGCACCCCACCGCCCACGCCAGCGGAGTTGCTGGACAGCCCATCAATGCAAAAGTTGTTGGGCGCCCTCAGAGAGCGCGCCGACATCGTCTTGTTGGATACCCCACCCCTCTTAGCCGTTACGGACGCCATCCTTTTAGCGCCGATTGCGGATGGGTTTCTGATGGTCGTTGCCACCAACACCCCTCGGGTTGCGCTAACGAAAGCCCGTGAGCAGATGGAACTGGCAGAAGCCCCTCTGTTGGGTGCTGTCCTCAATCGCGTCACGAGCAAGAGCATGCGGGGCTACTACGACTATTACGGTTACTATGGCGCGCCCGATTAACGACCTCGCTATGGTAGCGTTCGCGGCGGAAACGGGGTATAAAGGCGATGGAGTCGGAGGGCACATCTCCCGATGCGCCGTTCTTGCACGCCGGTTTTTTCTTTCGGCGGTTCAGGAGAACCGCCCTCCGAATGCGCCGTTCTTGCATGCCGTTTTTTTTCTCTCGGCGGTTCAGGAGAACCGCCCTCCGAACGGGTTTTTTCGCCTAAGGGCTAAAATGCCCTCACCTATTTCACCACTACCGAAAACGGGACGGAGGCGACATCGTGGAAGGCGCTCAAACGCAAGCGCTTCAACAAAGTAAGGCGTGGCAATGGGCAGTGCCGCTCACAGTGGGAGCAGTGGCGCTGGGCGTGCTCTACCGTCCCTTGCTGCCGTCGCTGTGGGCGGTACCGCTGAGCGGTGAGACCAACGAAAGTTTGGGCGTTTTTGCCCTCGCTTTGGCGGCATGGCTGGTGTGGCAGCGCCGCCATGTCTTGCAAGCCACGCCCCGACGCACCGACCCGCAGGGGTTGTGGTTACTGCTGTTGGGCGCCGTGTTGGCGCTTTTGGGGTATCGGCTCATCATGCGGTTTTTGCTGGCGGTCTCGCTGCCCTGTCTCGTCGCCGGCACCGTATGGTGGCTCTACGGGCGGCGGTGGGTAGCGCACCTTTGGTTCCCGATTTTGCTGCTGATGGCGGTGGCACCGCTGCCGTTGGATTTGGTCGGCGCCATCGCGTTTCGCTTGCAAAACATCGTCGCGCGGTTGGCAACTTTTCTGGTCGGGGTGCTGGGCGTGCCGGTAGAACGGGTTGGCGTGACCCTCTTCATCGGCAAGCACGCCGTCCAAGTCAGCGAAGCCTGTTCGGGTTGGCACACCTTCTCCGCTGCCGCGTGGCTCTTTTTGATCCTGCTTTATTGGCTCCATACAGACCGATGGTGGCGGTGGCTGTGGGTGTTGCCCTTCCTGTTACCATTGGCGGTGCTGGCGAACACGCTGCGCGTGACGACGGTCGCGTTGGGCATGGCGTCGGGGCAATATTGGGTCGGACAGTCCCCTTGGCACGAATTGCTGGGCATCGGCTACTTTCTGGCGTTGTCGTTGGGGCTAATGAGGGGCTTGATGGGCATGTCCAACGCCACATCGGTGGATCTCACCGCAACTGCGCCGGCGCCGCCGACGCCCATTCACCGCCCGCTGTGGGTGTGGGCGGCAGCCCTTTGGGCGGTGGTTGCGCTCGCGACCGTTTTGGTATGGCAAGGGCAACGCGCAATGGCTCACTATTCCCTCCCCACATTTCCCCCACGCCTCAACGGTTGGGTGAAAGTCTCTGCAACCGATGACGATGCCCAGGACGGCGAATGGTTCAACCACGCGGAGTATCGCTCGCCCGACCGCAAACGCACCGCACGGGCGTTCCTGCACTTACCCTTGAGCGCTGTCAAGCGCCCCAAGCGCCTCTTGAACTTGTGGCTGGGCATGGGTTACGAACTGCTGAGCACTAAGACCGAAACGATTACCGCGCCGCGTGGAACTGTGCCCTTACAACTTGCGTATTTTGTGAAGGGGCGAGACCGTGTCGTCGTCGCCGTGACCTATTTGCACCCGACGAAAACGGCGACCTCGCCGGTCAGTGCCCGATTGAAGCGCATGTGGGAGCAGTTGCTTTACGGTGCCCCCCGCCCCTGGGTGACGGTCGGTGTCGCAGCCGGCGATGAGCCGACAGCGTTAGCGCTGGGACGCGCCCTCGTCGCCTACACGGACACATGGCTGGCAGCGTCGGGACAACCGGTTCAGATGAGGGGAGGTCGGCGTCGATGACAGTCAATTACCGTGCTGTCTTGACCATGCACGGTCAGGCATGGCAACGCTTGCTGGATGCGCTGGAGCAGGTCGTTACGCTCTGGGAGTCCAGCGAAATGTTGCGTGACAGCCCGCCTGATTCGGTCTGGTCGCTGAAAGTGCGGGGAGTGCGGGAATGGTGCCAAGCCCAACGGGCGCTGCCGCCACAAGTGGAATGCACGGAAGTCTCACCCATCCCTGTCGCTCTCTACCTGCCCAAAACCGGTTCAGTGGCTGCCGCGTTGCTGTTTCCGCTCAATGAGGACAGGATGTGGCGTTGGGTGTTTTACGAACCCTTGCCCGATTGGACACCGGAGACGGTGACCCGCATCACACAAGTCGCAGAGCGCGTTTGGGAACGGGTCTGCGGCAACTTGATGCGGCACAACTTGCTGGCTCCCGAAGCGGCGTGGTGTTATTGCGATTGGTTTAGTGTCCTGACCGAGACGGAAAAAATGGCGTTGAAACGAGCCACTTGCGCCAAGTTGGCATGGCTGCACGAACATGGGTTCATCGCAGGGTTCAACAACGCCGTTGACCCATAACCGCTGCAGCCATGACGCAGGCAAAAACGGCTCAAAACAACCCTTTGAGGATGCGATGATCCATGCTCCGACGATGGCGCAGTTGGGTGACATGGCTGACCACTTGGGCGCCAGTGGGCGTTAGCGCCCTATTGATGGCGCTTGGGGCAGCGGTCGGTATCGGTGTCGCGCACTGGATGCATGTCCGCCAAATCGGTGCGGTGAACAACTTGGAAGTGCTGGATTTTTTGCAAGTGGCAGCGAATGTCGCTGACGGCAAAGGGTTACGCACTTTCGTCCTGCGCCCGTTGGCAATGACCGCTCAAACCCCGATGGCTCCGATGACCGACCTTTACCATCCGCCCTTGCCGTTGCTCGTTTGGGGTGCTGTGTTCGCCGCGTTGGGGCAAGCCACGGAGCGTTACGCCGCCTACCTGGCAGGGGCATTGATGGGCTTGACTGCGACCTTGGCAGGACTGTTAGCGGCGCGGTTGACCAACCGCTGGGGAGGCGTTGTCGCCGCAGGGTTGGTTTTTGCGACCCCAGTCGCTCTGTTGGTCAGCGGGCTGGGGCACCCAGCAGCCTTGGCGGCGTGCTTGTTTACGCTTTGGGTCACCGTCGCGACATTGCGCTCTCCATGGACGGGACGGTTCGCTGTCCTCAGCGGCGCTCTGCTGGGAGGGGCTGCGATGGCGCAAGGGCTGGCTTTAGCGGCTGTGCCGGTGGCGCTGTTGAGCCGGCGTTGGCAACCTGCCAAAGCGCGGTGGCTCTTTGCCCTCACGCTGTTGGTGATTTTGCTGCCGGTCGCAGTGCGCAACTGGCGCTGGGCGGGACACCCCTTCACCCCTCAGAAAGTTTACGCCTTTTTGCTGGACACGCGCGCGTTTCCCGGCGACACGATCTATCGGCACACTTTTGAGCAATCGCCATCGGCATTGCAGTTGACTTTGCACCACCTGCCCGACATCCTGCGCAAAAGCCGCATAAATCTGCAGCGTTTGCCCCAAGTCGGGGCGAGTTGGGGCTGGTGGTTGGTCATCGGTGTCCTTTTCAGTTGGGTGTTATGGCGACGCTGGGCAACGCTCGGACAGCGCCTGCCCGTCGCCCTCATGCTGACCCTTCTGCCGACCGTCGTGGCGGTCCTTTTGTTCACACGCGTGGATGCCACCGTGACGACTTTTTTCGCGCCCTTAGCGAGCGTGTTGACCGTCATGGTCGCGTTGGCAGCAGTAGAGTGGGTAGTCGCACGCCCGTTGTGGCAGCGATTGACCCGTGTCCCTGTCCAACGCACCCTCGTGCCGTCGGCGTGTTCTTTACTGGTGGGGTTGATGGTGCTGAGCGGTCAGGGCTTAGCAGCGGTGCGCTTGATGCAATCTTTGGTGCCCGATCGGTTCAATGTGGCGGGGCAATCGGCGCTGTTCGGCGCGCGGTTCATCCCGTCCAAAGGCGTGCTGGCGACGGATGAGCCTCGTTGGTTTGCCTTCTACTGGCGCCGTCCGGTCGTGTGGCTTCCATGCCACCTGACCGACTGGCGACGGCTGGGCTTAGACCGCAAGGTCACCCATTTCTGGGTCAGCCCCAGTGCCCTGTTACAGGTCGGCGGCGAAACCGACCGGGCGTTGCGGCTGGCGTTGGTCGCTGGACGCCCGTTCATGAACCGCTTCTACCCGGTCGCCCTGCGCGCGCAACAAATGATTGCGATGACCCCCTTTCTCATCGCCGCGCCAAAACCCTTGCGGGACGGACGGCAACCCGTCCAAAACAGCGCCACACATCAACCTGTCAGCGCGTTGCTTAAAGACATTGACCGCGCCCTCCAAAAAAAGGACTTCGCCCGCGCCGAACGCTTGGCGCTGGCGGCTGTGCAGCAGCACCCTCACGCAGGGACTTTCTTCGCGTTGGGTAATGTTTGGCTTCTACGAGAACGATGGCTGGAAGCCGCACGCGCCTTTCAAGCCGCGCTGGGCGAAGCGCCCGGTTTCTTCGCCGCAGCGAACAACTTGGCATGGGTTTATTTGCAAATTGCCGAGCGTTTGGCACGGCAACCCGGCAACGACTGGCAAGCGACGCTTTTCTTGCGCCAAGCGGACCGGTGGGCTAACTACGCCTTGGAACGCGCGCCCAACGATCCCCTTGTCCTCGCGCACATTTTGGACACAGCAGGTTGGGTGGATTTTCTGTTGGGGCGGACCAGTGGGAACCGCTCTGCCGTTCGGTGGCGGCTTAACCGCGCCCTCCAGCGCCTTCAACGCGCTTGCGCTCTGTTGCCGGACAATGCTGAAATCAACTACCACCTCGGCATGGTTTACACCGAACTGGGGCGCGTTGACCTTGCCCAACGCTACCTCAGCAAGGCGGGAAAGAAGCAAGGAGAACCGCAACCTTCGGAAGGGCGGGCACCCACCCGACCGTAAGATGACGGCACTTGGAGGGTCGGGCTCTTGCCCGACGGCGACATAGCCGCACGACCGCAGCGCAACTAATTGCCCCAAACCACTATGCAAACCATCAATCTCTTAACTCAATGCCTCGCTTGGGCGAAGCGGTGGCGAACGCCCCCGCACTGGTCGCCCGACGATTGGCAGGAAGAACTGCTTGCCACCGCCTGGGCGGCGCTGTGGGAGGGGTTGAGCAAGGGCATTCGCGATGAAGCGGAACTGCGCCGCTTCATCATGGCAGCCCTCATGCGCCGCTACCGAGACGAATGGAACTACGGCGTCCGTTGGGTCACACCCAACGGCGACAGTAGTGAAGATGGTGACGGTGAGAGCGACCTTGAGAGTTGGGAATACTATGCGGCAATCGGCGCTGAAGACGAAAGTGACACAGTTTGGGTAGCCCTTGTGATTCGCCAAGCCCTCTCGCGCCTGTCTGAAGAAGAGCGCTACCTCATTGAACGCAAGTTTTGGGACGGCGCCACTGAGCGCGAACTGGCGCGTGAATTGGGCATCAGCCAGCCCGCTGTCCACAAACGGCTCTGCCGCATCTTAGAACGCCTCCGCCATCTGTTAGAGCCCTTAAGGTAAGCCACACCACCACCGCGCGGAAAGGTCAAGCGCCACCCTGCCGAGGGGCAAGGTTATCAAATGCTTTGCGTTGTCGTAAGTTCAACCTGAGTATTGTATACATTCGCTGTGTTGAATAATGGGGTTTGGTCGGAGGGCGGCTCTCCTGAGCCGCCGAACATCGGCGCGTCGGGAGACGCGCCCTCCAACACTCTCGGAGGGCGGCTCTCCGAGCCGCCGAACATCGGCGCATTGGGAAACGCGCCCTCCGACACCCTCGGAGGGCGGCTCTCTGAGCCGCCAAACATCGGCGCATTGGGAAACGCGCCCTCCAACACCCTCGGAGGGCGGCTCTCCTGAGCCGCCGAACATCGGCAGTAAACATCTGGGCACATCGTTGTGGTGCCTAACCTTTAGAGGTGAGTCAGATGGCGGCTAGGCTGCGGGCTGCATTTATCGCTCTGCTTGCGTTGTTAAGCGCAATGCCCCTGCACGCTATTCCAACGCTGCAACTTTACATTGAGGGCGCTACCTACGACCCAGCAACAGAGAGTTGGCGTATCGTGACCGGCGGGGAGTTGAAACTCTGGGTCATCGGCAATGTCGGACGATATGGGACGATCCACGACGTGCGGTTGGCAGCGGCGGTGAAAGCAGATGAAACAGGCACTATTACCATCGAACCGTCAACGGCGACGCCAGGGCTTCTCCCCTCTCCCGGCGATCCTTCATTCCCTCCGTCGCCGACACTGACCGACAATTTCCCATCGCCTCCTGGGGCTCTGCCGTTGTTGGGCGATGGTAGCCCCTTACCCAAGCATGACGCCTACGGTCCAAATGTTCGGTTCTACGAGTGGAACTTGGGCAACTTCACCCTTACCGATTCACCCATCGGCGACTTTACCAACCAGTTCCCGACGAACTTTCCCCAACGGGGGCAAATTAACGCATATTTGATCACCATCTCAGGGTTTCCCAGCGGTGTCCATTTTGACGCTTACAACCATGTGCAGGGGAAGAACAGTGGTCGGTTCAAATATCGGTTCGCCCCCTTCTCCCACGATGCTGTCTGGCACACCCCTGAACCGGCTGCCGGTTTGTTGGTCGTTGTCGGCACATTGGCTGCTTTGGTGAGACGAAATTGGGTGAGACGAAAAATGTCCGCTTGACGCCGGTATCAACCGTCGCCTCTTGTGTGGGCGGTAACAAACTCCGTATTGTTGCCCCTTGCGGGCGATGATGAATCGGTAGCGTCGCCCCTTGTGGGCGACGGTCGTTTAATGACCGTCGGGGACAAGCCCCGACGCTACCGCAATGACCTCCAAATCCGTAATGTCGTCCCTTGCGGGCGACGGTCGTTAAACGACCATCAACGACCATCGGGGATAAACCCCGACGCGACAAAGGTAATAGCGATAGGTGGGGGAATGGATAAATTGCGCTTCGGAGGGCGAACCTTCTGGTGAGCCGCAGCCGTTTGCTCGGCTCCGGTTGTTCGCCCTTCGGAGGGCGCATCTCCCGATGCGCCGATGTTCGGCGGCTCAGGAGAGCCGCCCTCCGAAAGTTTGTCGCTCGGAGGGCGCATCTCCTGATGCGCCGCTCTTTCTTCGGCGGCTCAGGAGAGCCGCCCTCCGAGAGTTTGTCGTTCGGAGGGCGCATCTCCTGACGCGCCGATTGACTCCCCGCTGCCGTTGGTGGTTATAATTTATCGTCCAAGTCGTAATTATATGCTGAGGGCGAAAATCAGCCCGACGCACTGAAAGGAGGACGAAGGAAGATGCGGGCATTCAAGAGTTTGTTGGTGACGACCGCCATTGCAGGGTTGTTGGCAGCGATGAGTGTAAGGTTGTTCGCCTTGCCGTTGCCCTCTTTAAGTGGTCCATGGGCGCCTGGAGAGATGAGAGCTGGTCAGTCCAAACTGGTGAACCCTTTAAACACAACTGACTACATTACTGTTGACTGGATAGTCTTATACGATTCCGTTGGGGTTTGGGGCTATCCGGGTTCTTTCGTTTACATGTATCAACTGGAGAACACTGCAGGGTCAAGTGGGATACGAGCCTTTAATGTGAAGTACGGCGGCGCTCAGGGAAACAATGACGAAATTGGTATTAAGGCAGGAGACTTAGACGCAAACAACCCTCCCCTATGGTCGGGGCATAATTCAACGAATTTTGGTAATCTATCAGTAGAAACTGAGCCTGGCGGTACGCCTCAGGGTAATCTTGGAAACTACAATGCATTCTTTCCAGATCCAAACAGTGTTTCATACACACTCTCTGGGATCACTATCTCGCTAGGTAGGGAATCTTTGGTGCTTTACATAATAGACCCCCGCGCTCCAACGTATGGAGAAGCTAAAGCCCAAGATAGTGCTAGTTGGTGGGGTATGGTAACTTTGGGAGGCGTAACTTATGGTGAACCTGTTCCAGTTCCCTCACCTGAGCCAGGTATGTTTATGTTGTTAGCCACGAGCTTAGCGGGAATATTAGTATGGCAACGCCGAAGCAAAAAGTGATGGGTAAATTGAGCATGAGAGGGGCGAATCCTTAAAAGGACCGCCCCTCTCATTTCACTACTTCGGAGCGTAAATAAAGGTTGCGTCTGTATTATGGAACGCCCCCCATGTAGAACCGTCAAAGGCTTGGGCGTTCCATTCATAACTTCCTGCAGGGATAGGAACTGCCAAAATGGCATATTCACCGCTGCCGTAGTCAGGTTTGCTCCATCCTGTTGGGTCTACAGTTTGGTCAAAGGTAGCAATGACATTTCCATTTTGCTTGAGAACAATACGGTATTTCAAGCGGTCACCTTCGGGGTCTGTTGCCCTTACGACAAAGCGAATTTTCCCGTCTCGTATGTAGGCAATCTTTACCTCATTCGGGCGAATTAATTGAGGTGCGCTCGGAGGCTGCCCCCCACGAGGAGGAAAGGCAAAGGTTTGGTTGTCTGACACGGACGGCATTGTGCCACTATGCCCGCCGCAGCCGAAGGCGGTCAGCAGCGTTAAGGTGGCGATGACGCCAAAACCTGCAAGGCGCAACATAGACGACACCTCCTTTTGATTTTTTCCCTGGGCTTCACGCCCTAGGCTTTGGTGGGTGCGACAATGAACGATACGGCAAACTTTGAGCCGACGCATCAGCTGATCCCTCCTTTTGGGTTTTTGCAGCTCAGGTCGGTCGGAAGCCCCGACCGCCTTTACTTTCCTTGTTAAGTAAACATAAGCCAAACACCAAGACCCAAGACTTACCAGTTGGGTCGTGGCGTGCTGTTATCGTGATCGGCAAAGAGGGGGGAAACTTTTAGGACTTTGGATGACTTTGTGATCCCCCCTTTTGGTGCATGCATTTGGGGGGGGCGTTCGGAGGGCGGCTCTTCTGAGCCGCCGAAAAAACGGTGCGTCGGGAGACGCACCCTCCGAACAGCAAACTTTCGGAGGGTGGCTCTCTTGAGCCGCCGAACATCGGCGCGTCGGGCGACGCGCCCTCCGAACGACAAACTCTTCGGAGGGCGGCTCTCCTGAGCCGCCGAACATCGGCGCGTCGGGAGACGCGCCCTCCGATTTAAGGATTTTCTTTAGGCGATGTTGTTCAAAGGTTGAGCAAGGATGTGTGCTGTGATCCTGCGGTAAGGCAGATCCTGTCACCGCACGCCTCGTTGAGATTTTATTTGCCTTCGGTCGCTTAAAGTGACATCCGTCATAGAAGTCCCACACAACCGTGGACAAAAAATTACTTCACACCATGCCGCCACTTTTTACCAATTCTTAAGCCATGTTTAGTTTTAGGCGGTCAAGAGACTGTGAGGGATGGAACATGGTCGGTTATGTCGGGCTGATTGCGTTGGTGGCGACGATTGTCGCGGTAGCCCAACTGCGCCGATGGGCAGTGGGCATGGGGTGGATCTATCGCCCCCGATCCGACCGTTGGGAGCCGAAGTTTAACCCGCACCCTCGCACCATCGCTCTCGGCGGCGGCTTGGGTATCGCCGCAGGGACCCTGAGCGCGTTGCTGTTGTGGGCGTTGCTGAACGGCAGTGCCCTTTGGCTGCGGGCGATGCCCTTCGCCCTTGGGGCGTTGTTGCTTGGACTGGTTGATGATTTGCGGGATTGCTCCGCTCGTTTGAAGTTGCTTGCGCAGTTCATTCTTGGGGTGGCTACAGCCCTTGGAGTCGTCCGCTTGGCAGGATTTTCCGACGGGATTTCGGTGCCCTTGACCGCATTTTGTGCGGTGGCTTTGATGAACGCTGTGAACATGATGGACAACATGGATGGGGTCGCCAGCGGGTTGGTCACCCTCGCCGCCCTTGGGTTTGCCCTTTTAGGCTTTCTGACCGCTAACCCTTTGGTAACGGGCGCTGGGCTCATCCTCGCCGCCGGCAGTTTCGGTTTCTGGCTGTTCAACAAACCCCCTGCGACCGTCTTCATGGGCGACACGGGTAGCCTCTTGTTGGGCTACTTGCTGGCGGTTCTCGGAGTTACAGCGACGCATGGGGAGTATCCCCATATTGCCGCTCGCCTGTTCGCCCCTGCGTTGATGGTCGGCAGTTTTTGGGCGGATATGGCTTTCGTCGTCCTCTGGCGGCTCACGCACGGGCTGCCATTGATGAAAGGTGACCGTAACCATCTCAGCCACCGGTTAGCCGTGCGGTTCGGTCGGTCCGAATGGCGGGCGAACTTCGCCCTTTACAGTTTGCAAACGGCGTTTTGCCTTTGCGGGTTGGTTGTCGCTTTGGCACCTCCCTTAGCAGTGGCGATAACTTTATTCATTGCCCTGTTGATCGCTCTCGTCCTATTTGCCGCATTGTGGCGCGTGGTGCCGTAAAGACGGCGAAGAATAGGATGACCACCATTGCCACTATTCGGTAGCGTCGGGGCTTGTCCCCGACGGTCGTTCAAAGTGCCGTCACCCCCGAGGGGCGCGCTGCAGATTGGGGAGCCATTGCAGTAGCGTCGGGTTTTGTCCACCGACGGATGCGACCGACCGTCGCTCACAAGGGGCGACGCTACCGTATTGAGGTCGAAAAAAACCACCATCGCAAAATGTGCAAATCATTGGGTTCGTTCGGAGGGCGGCTCTCTTGAGCCACCAAACATCGGCGCATCGGGAGATGCGCCCTCCGAGCGACAAACAAGGTGACTCTCGGAGGGCGGCTCTCTTGAGCCGCCAAATATCGGTGCGTCAGGAGACGCGCCCTCCGAACGGCAAACAACAAGGTAGCTCTCGGTAGCGTCGTCCTTTATGGGCGACGGCCGTTTCAAACGACCGTCGGGGATAAACCCCGACGCTACCATTAGGTTTTAATCAATCGGCGCATCGGGAGATACGCCCGCCGAACGAAAAACGGGATGACTCTCGGAGGGCGGCTCTCCTGAGCCGCCAAACATTCGGAGGGTCGTTTGACTATCGTCACCTGCAAGGAACGACGCTACGGTTGAAGGTCATTTCGGTAGCCTCGGGGCTTGTCCCCGACGGTCGTTTAACGATCGTCGCCTACGAGGGGGGACGCTACCGATTTATTGTCGTCCACCCAAGGGGCGAGGATACGGATTTGGTGGTCTCAAACGATAAACACTCCTTAAAGGAGGGACGGAGGTATGTCAGTTTTGGTGACCGGCGGTGCCGGTTTTATCGGCTCGCACTTGGTGGAAGCCTTGCTGGAACGCGATGAGGAAGTGTGGGTGTTGGACAATTTGTCCACGGGCAATTTGCAAAACATCTGGCACCTATTTGACAACCCGCGCTTCCATTTCGTGGAAGGAAGTGTGTTGGATGAGCCGGTCTTAGCCGAAGCGATGAAGCGGTGCCGCAAGGTTTACCACTTGGCGGCAGCGGTCGGCGTTAAATTGGTCGTGGATGACCCGTTACACACATTGGAAACGAATGTGCGGGGCACGGAGACAGTCCTCCGCTGGGCGCTGCGGTTGGGCTGCAAGGTGCTCGTGGCGTCTACCTCGGAGGTTTACGGCAAGGACACGCACAACGGCACGAAATTCAGTGAAACCGACGACATCACGCTGGGCGTTGCTCTCCGATGGGGCTATGCGTGTTCCAAGGCGTTGGACGAATACTTAGCGCGGGCGTATTGGCGCCAGAAAGGGCTGCCGGTTGTGATCGCGCGGTTGTTCAACACGGTTGGTCCTCGTCAGAGCCCTGCCTACGGTATGGTCATTCCGCGCTTTGTTCGGCAAGCCCTCAAGGGCGATCCCATCACCGTTTACGGTGACGGCAAGCAAGTGCGCAGTTTCTGCTATGTCGGCGACACGGTGCGAGCCCTCATCGGGCTAATGGAGACGCCGGGGCTGGAAGGCGAGGTTTTTAATGTCGGCAACGATGAGCCCATCACCATAGAGGAACTGGCGCGAAAGGTCAAGGAAATGACTGGAAGCCCCTCAGAAATCGTCTATGTGCCCTACGACCAAGCCTACGGACCCGACTTTGAAGACATCCGCTACCGCGTGCCCGATATTTCCAAACTGTGCCAAGCGATCGGATTCGCACCGTCTGTCTCGCTGGACGAAATCCTGCGCCGCGTCATTGACTACGAACGCGCCCGCTTGGACAAAGCGTCGGTCCTGTCTTCATAACCGTTGCATTGTTTCACATGAAACAGTGCGGTCGGGCGGGCAGGACGCGGCAGTGTTTCACATGAAACATGCCGAGGCTCAGTTATGGTTCGGACGGCGACTCTCGCGTTTGGTGCGTTACAATTTCGGTGTCCTGAACGAAGTCGCAATCAGGGCGCAAGCAGACAAGGGTCGTAGCGCCGTTTCGGCTGCGCCGTTCGGCAAGCGGGCTGCCACAGTGGGGGCATGGGCGTTCGGTTGGACGGTCCCAAGTGGCGAACTGACATTGGGGATAGCGTGAACAACTGAAAAAGACACGCCCCTTCATCCGCCCCTTGCGCACTGTCTTGGGTAGCAAGACCCCTTCGGAACATTCTGGGCAATTGACCAAAGCGAAACCGTCGCCGGCTTCTACTGAGGGGCAATCGGGGTAACGCAAGCAGACGAAATAATGCCCTTGGTTGTTGCCGCGCCGCACCATGACACCCCCACAGCGCGGACAAGTTTTTGTCGCGCCCTCCTCTAACGGGAGGAGCGCTCGGCATTCTGGGTAGCGCGCGCACGCAAGAAACGGTCCGTATGCCGAGACTTTAAGGTGCATGGTAGCCCCACACAAAGGGCATTTTTGGTCCGTCGGGGCGTCACCTGCCCGATCCATGTGCTGTTGGGCGTGCTCCAAGGCTTCTTTGAAGGGTTCGTAAAAGTAACGCACTGTCTCCCGCCAATCGCGTTTGCCCTCTTCCACTTCGTCCAATCGCTCCTCCATTTGTGCCGTGAACCCGACGCTTAGCAAGTTCGGGAAGAATTGCACCAAACGATCGCAGACGAGAACACCTAACGGGGTCGGGACCAGTTGTTTGCCCTGCAAGGCAACATAGCCGCGCTTGAGAATCGTGTCCACTGTCGGGGCGTAAGTGGACGGACGCCCGATGCCTAATTCCTCTAAGGCTTTAACCAAAGTCGCCTGCGTGTAGCGGGCTGGTGGCTTAGTGAAATGCTGTTGTGGCGTCAGCGCCAATAAGCGCAGCAGTTCCCCTTCTTCAAGGTCAGGGATGTTGATTCCTTCTGCCTCCGAGTCGTCCTCGTCGCTGCCGTAAACCGCTAACCACCCTGCAAAACGCAGCGCCTGCCCCGTTGCCCGCAATAGGAAGTCCGTCACACCCTGCAACCATTTGGGGCAATCGTCGGCGACTGTAGGGCTTTGCGCGTGGGCAGCCACTTCCACGGTGAGGGTGTCATAGAGAGCGTCCGCCATTTGACTGGCGACAAAACGCCGCCAAATTAAGGCGTAGAGGGCAAATTGGTCATCGTCCAAGTAAGGGCGCACCTGCTCCGGCGTGCGAAACACGGAAGTCGGGCGAATGGCTTCGTGGGCTTCTTGCGCCGATTTGCGGGCTTTGTATTGGCGGGGTTTGGTCGGTAGAAAACTCTCCCCAAAATGTTGGCGGATGAACTCCCGCGCCTGCTCTTGGGCGACATCAGAGACGCGGGGCGAATCGGTGCGCATGTAAGTGATCAACCCCACAGTGCCCTCATTACCCAAATCCACGCCCTCGTAAAGTTGTTGCGCGACGCGCATGGTGCGCGTCGGTGAAAACCCCAGCCGTCGGGACGCTACTTGCTGCAAGGTGGAAGTGATAAAAGGCGGTGGTGGCGTTCGCTTGCGTTCGCCCCGCGCCACGCGTTGAACGGCGTAACGCGCCGTCTCCAACAAAGCGACCACCATCTGCGCGTGGGTTTGGTTCTGGATGACGATGGCTTTATCGTCTTCCACAGCCGTTGTAGCGCGGTCGACATTCTCGTCCGATGCATCTTCTGTCCGTTCGGGCGTCGTGACTTTGCGGTCGCCGATTTGAATGAGGCGCGCGGTGAACGGTGCCTCCTCGTCTTGAGGCGTCAGGGTGGCGGTGATCGTCCAATATTCCTGCGGGATGAAGGTTTGGATTTCTCGCTCGCGCTCCACGACCAAGCGCAACGCGACTGATTGGACGCGACCGGCAGAAAGGTTTCTTTTGACCTTTTGCCAGAGCAAAGGGCTGAGGGTGTAACCGAAGATGCGGTCTAAGACACGGCGGGCTTGTTGAGCGTTGACGAGGTTCTCGTCAATCGTGCGAGGGTGCTCAAGGGCTCTTAAAACAGCGGGCTTTGTGATTTCGTGAAATTCAATGCGCTTGGCATCGGGACGGCGGACGACCTGGGCGACATGCCACGCAATGGCTTCTCCCTCGCGGTCGGGGTCGGAAGCCAAGAAAATCTCCTCGGCTTGGCGCGCGACCTCCCGCAGCCGTTTGATGACCTCTTTCCGTTGCGGGCGGACGACATACTCAGGCTCAAAGCCGTTATCCACATCCACGCCGAATTTGCGTTCGGGCAGGTCCATGATATGCCCCATCGTGCTCTCCACGGCGAACTCTTTTCCGACGATTTGCTGAATGGTTCGCGCTTTTGCCGGCGATTCCACGATGATCAATTTTGGGGCGGAGCGGCGCTGCGGCGCTTTTGCCGCTTTTTGCGCCTTTTTTGCGCCTTCAGACCGTTTGTCCCCTCGGGACGATCGGGACCGTGCCACGCTTTTTTCACCTCCTGCAGACGAACGGAGGGTGCTGCCTCAAGCGAGAGGCTCGCCTTTAAAAGTCACTGCGGTCCGAGCACGGGCTATTTTGACGCACGCCAGCGAAAAACAGCGCCGCGGTCGGTGGGGCTTGCCGACCGCAGCGCTGTAATGTTTCACATGAAACATCGGCCGCTCTCAGACGGTTTGTGTTTCATGTGAAACAGCGGCGGGTTCGTGGGCGCTGTAAAGTTTCCGCCCGACGGCGGTGGCGACGGGCAGCAACTGTTCCATTAACTCTCCGAACCGTTCAACGGTAAGGGATTGCGGTCCGTCGGAAAGGGCCCGTTCTGGGTTGGGGTGCACTTCCACGATGAGACCGTCGGCACCGGCTGCGATGGACGCCAGCGACATCGGAATGACCATATCCCATTTGCCCGTCGCTTGGCTGGGGTCAACAATGACGGGCAAATGGCTTAGTTTCTTGACGGCGACGACGGCAGATAGGTCTAGAGTGTTGCGGGTGTATGTTTCAAAGGTGCGAATGCCGCGCTCGCAGAGGATGACATAAGGGTTGCCGCCGACACAAATGTATTCCGCCGCTTGAAGCCATTCCTCAATGGTCGCCCACATCCCGCGCTTCAACAACACGGGCTTGCGCAGTTGACCGACTTCGCGTAAAAGCGTGAAATTTTGCATGTTCCGAGTCCCGATTTGAAGTATGTCTGCCACCTCGGCGACGGCATCCACATCGCGGGGGTCCATCACTTCGGTCACGACAGGCAGCCCTGTCGCCTCCGAGGCTTCTTTCAGCAGTTTCAACCCATCGCGTCCCAAACCTTGGAAGGAATGCGGGGAAGTGCGCGGCTTAAAGGCACCACCCCGCAACACATCGGCGCCGTGTCGCTTGACGCCCCATGCTGCTTCCAAAATTTGCTCCCGACTCTCCACTGAGCAGGGTCCCGCCATGATGACAAGGTGCTCGCCGCCGACAGTTTTATCTCGCACCGGCACCAGCGTCGGCTCCGCTTTCCATTCCTTGCTGACCAACTTATAAGGGCGCAAAATGCGGATGGCGCTCTCCACGAACGGCAGGGATTCCAACTGTTGGATAAGTTGTGTCTTGAGGTCCTCGTCAATGACGCCGATGGCGCCAATAATTGTCCGTTCCACGCCCCGCCAAATGACCGCTTGATAACCTGCATCCTCCAGCTTCTCGCAGACATGTTGAATGTTCTCCTCAGTGGCGCCTTGCCGTAGGACAACGATCATATGCACTGCACCTCCGTTTCAGGCTTGGGGGAATTTTGACGGACAAAGTCACATAACGACTTGACAAGAGTTGCGTCATGATGGTTTAATCGTGTGGGGTCATCGTGAGGGGTTGGCGCCGGTGCCTACCGGCGCCAAAAATACAAGGTGCCGACGAAAGGCACAAAGTCAAAAGCACGCAGGGTAGCACGACCGTTGCATTTAGGCACTACCACACCTATCGCCGCTTCCATTTGCGATCCCTCCTTGCGCCTGACATTTTGACGCAGCGGCGGTGTTTTGTCAACGGGCACCGTTTACAATGTCTCCCTAATGTGGCATAAACTGGTTGGTCACCGGTTGACGATTGAGGAGGCGAGCGTTATGTGGCGGGACGACCGATGGGCTTGTGTGGTGCGTCGCTGGTTAGTGAGCGCAGTATGTGCGTTGGTAGGGAGTTTAGGACAAGCGCAAGCGCCGGGAGCCCCTGTTGTCTCTTTTTTGGAACCCCAAGACGGTACGGTCATTCCTGCCGATGCGGAGACGGTCACCATTCGGTTTCGCCTCGTCAGCCCCGACGGCGTCAACCTAATGCGTTACCAACCGTTTGTGAACGGACACCCAGGCAACGACCCTATTCCCATTGACCCCCCTGCCCCGCAAGTGGAACTGACCATGGTTTGGCGCGGTGTGCGCCAATTTCCAGACGCCATTTACACGATCACCGTTCGCGCTGTGGACGCCAAAGGGCGCGAGGGCAGTGGAACGCTGACGCTAGTGAAAGGGCGCGGAGAACGCCCCGCTCAAGTGGAAATCCTGCAACCGCGCAGCGGCGAATTGGTGCGGGGTAAAGTGATGATTTTCGTCCGTGCCCGTGACGAGAAAGGGTTGCGGGGCTTGGTCGTGCGGGCGCGCGAACAAGCCACGGCGCGAGACCAGTCCATCTACACGGGCACGCTGCACGGTCAACAAGTGGAAGTGCAAGTCGCTTGGGACACGACCAGCACTCACCCGCAGACAGGCGAACCGCTGTTTCCCGACGGCGTTTATTTGCTGCAGGCGTGGGTCTTGAACGAAGACAAGCACCGCATTTTTTCCAACGAAGTGTTGGTCGTCGTTCAAAATCGCGTCGCCCAACCCGTGTTATCCCAAGTGGCTCCAGCGCCACCCCCGCGTGGCGGTGCCACATTAGGGACAGGTTTGGCGGTCCTTACCGGTGCGCATCGGCTGATGGTGCCGTCAGTCCCGATTGCCCCGCTGTGCGTCCTTCTAACCCCCTACCCGACGCGTTTTGATAGCGGTGCGCCGACAGTGGCTGTGCCGTCGGCAACGCGATGGCCTCTGCGTTTCGTTGACGCGTCGGTCACACCGTCTTCGGTGCCCGTCCGTTCTCCATCGGCGCTCTCCAGCACGGAAGTCGCTCAACCTCAGCGGGCGACGCCGTCGGTCACCGCGCGCAGCCCGTTGCAGTTCCCCACTCCTCAAGAAGAACCTTTCGCACTTAGCCGACAGGTTGGTTTCTCAACTGCTCCCCTCAACGCCGTCCCGAAAGTCGCTAACGCGTTGGCTATATCTCGCTCGGTGCCGACTTTCTCTTCTTCGCCAACGGTAGCCACGACGCTGCCGAAGCAGCTAACACCTGAACAAACGGCAGTGCCGGTTCTTCCTGCACCGGTCGTTGCTTTCAACGAACAACAGCGGACTTTGCAACCCGTCGTCGCCTCCTCAGTTGTCGGGCGCGCTGTCTTGCCAACGCAGAGGGAGGCAGGGATAGCGGCGCAAGCGCCAGAACCCGAGCGCGTTTTACCCCATCCGATGCCACCTCGGGTCGCTTTTCCCCAACGGTCGGCGTCCAACTCAACCTCGGTTCAACCCGCACTGCAGCCATTGCACGGATTTCGCTACACGGTTATCGCTGGCGACACATTGAAGGATTTGGCGGAACGGTTCGGCGTGGATGTCCATGCGTTGGCGTCCGCCAACGAGTTGCCGGTTGACGCGCCCCTGCGGATCGGACAGCGGCTGTGGGTGCCTGCCCGACCGGTCAAAGTTTGGGTAGACGGACGGCTCGTCCAGAGCCCGCTGCCGGCGTTCATTCGCAACGACACCGTCGTCGGACCGTTGCGGGCTGTGGTGGAAGCCAGCGGCGGTAGCGTCGATTGGGACAACACGCGCAAACAGGCGATAGCCGTTTTGGGTCCACGGCACATCGCGGCGACCATCGGACATGCTGCGTTACAGGTAAACGGTGAGGCAGTGCCGCTCAGTATCGCTCCATTTTTGCTGGGCAACCGCACTTTTCTCCCGTTACGCCCGTTGGGACAAGCGATGGGGAAAACTGTGGAATGGTGGCGCGGCACTCTGCGCCTGAACGCGACCAAGTGACCAAAAGCGAGGGGGCACTGCAGTCGTTACTGCGTGGGCTTGAAGTGGTCACGCGTTGCGCAATTCGGCGAGGGTGCGCTGGATGACCCGCAAGCATTTCGTCACAGTCGGCTTGGACACGCCCCGTTTTGCGGCGATTTCTGCGGGACGGTAACCCTCCATCAACAACAGCAACACCTCTCGCTGTGTCGGGGTCAAACGCGCCAACAGTTCGCGCATCAAACAGCGCGCGGTCACGATGGCTTCAGGGTCGTCATTCCCGTTCAACGAGCAGGCGAGAAGACATTCGTCAACTCCCAACCGTTCGCACAACGCACAAAGACTTTCCACGATGACGCCGTTGCGCTGCTTACTGTCCACGCTTTTGCCCCGTCGCAGGACATCAATGGCGTGACGGTAGCAGGCGCGGAAGATATAAGCGTCGGGCTTGTCGCTCAACTCTTTCCACCGTTCCAGCAAAAACAGGGTCATCTCGCTGACTAAATCCTCTCGCAATTCGCGGTCGGCAGTCAGGCGCGCCGCCAAATCATAAAGGCGCGGACGGGCTTCCTCTACCGTCTGCAACGGTGCAGCGCTCACCGGTGTCGTCACCTCCGAAACGCCAGCCGCAGGGGTTCAGCAGGCAATCACCGAACCCACATGTTTCCGTTCATCAAGGTTAAGACTGCGTTGCCTGAAAGGTTTTGATGGAGCGCAAATTTACGGTGAGGTCACGGAATCGCCGCCAGAAAGCGGTCTATGCCTTTCAGGCTCTCACTGACCTCTGCCCGCGCGACAGCAGGTTTATGTCGCTCCATCGCTTCCAGTGCGCTCAACAGGCTGGCACGCGTTTGGGCTAAGGCGTTCAGTTGGTCGGTGGCGTTGAGCCGCTCCGCTGCCTCACGCAGAGCGGCAACGGCGTCTGTCCATCGGTTGGCGGTTAAGGCTTTCTCAGCGCTCTGCAGCGCAGTTAAACCGGTGCCTTCCTCTGCAACCCATTGGCGCGCCCGCATTAGCCACGCTTTAGCGACGGCGACATCCGGCGTCGCACCCTTGTGCAAGGCTTCCAGCCGTAACGCCGTCCGCCAAAGCACCAACGCAGGGGAGCGGGTTTCAATCTCACTCAAACTCTGCGCCGCCAACAACAGCCGCGTTCGGATTTCCTCAGGCGCTAACTGGTCAAACTGTGACCGCAGCGATTCCAGACCGGCGCGGAGGCTACGGGCTTCATCCGCCAGCGAAAAAGGCTTTGACGGTGGGGTCGGTGCCGCCGACTTGCCTTCAACGGCGGGTGCCGAAGTGGCTGCTGGCACCTGCGGGGAGGGGGGCACCGATGGCGATGCTGTAGATGCCGTTACGGGAGTTGCAGGTGATTGGGCTGGCGCAGGAGCGCTCGGCGCGCTCGGTGCGCCCGGCACCGTCGCCGCAGGTCGCGGCGGTGTTGCCTGCGCCGCAACCAATTGACGGCGCGGGCGGGACGGTCGCTCCGTCGTCTGATCGGTCTGCAAGCGTCCACATCCTGCCAAGACGCCCGCCAACGCGACCACAGCAATCCATTTAAGCCAGTGCATCGCAAATCCCTCCAAAAGTCAAGAGTGCCGTGCCGAACACATCAAAGCGGCGGCGCCATAACCCACCACCTGCCCTAAATCGCCCGTGATTTGTCCTGAAGTGCTGTAGCCCAAGATGACGCCCTCGGTGGCGCCCAGAACCTTCGCGGCTTCCACGACGGGGATAGCCACAAGGACATCGGACTGACTGGGGTAACGCTTCACTGCCTCCCATACACCGTCGGTGTCCAGCGCTATTAAGCGTTTCAAAGTCTCGCCATCGCGTTGTTCGGCGATCGTGTGAGGTTCATAGTGGGAGAAATCGCAGCTGGCGATGAGCACGGCGTCTACGCCCAAGTTCGTGATGACTTCGCCCAACACTGTGCCTGCCCGTTGCAATGTCACAAGGTCATGACTGCTCACCGCGATGGGCACGACCGCTGGCGTGCGGTCGCCGAACACAAATTGCAAAAAAGGCAGTTGCACCTCAATGCTGTGTTCGCCATGTCCTAAAGTGCCCCATTGCCCTTGCGCCCCTAAGTGTGGGGCGAAATCCTCTGCGTAGCCAGCGTCGGCAGCGACGAGGGCTGCTGCCACTTCCTCAGCGACACGCACCGAGCCTAGCGGCGTTTCCCATGCCCCTTTTGTCCACACGGCAAACGGCGCACCGAGGCGGTAGTGCGCCGGCGCAAAAATGACGGCGACTTGGGGGATACCGTCTTTCGCCAAAGCGGCGTAAGCCCGCGCCGCTGTCATGCCTGAGTAGACATAGCCCGCATGGGGCACGATCAACCCGACGATGCGGCGTTCGCCCCGTTCGTTGAGGGTAGGCAATTCGCCCGGCCCCAACCGGTGGGTGAAACACTGTTCCAGCAAATGACGCAACGCGCGGGGTTCCTGCGGGTAAAACAGCCCGGCGACACACATCGGACGCACCATGCCGATTCACCCCCCGCAGGCGCTGCCAGTGCTTACGCCGGTTCCTCAAACGCCTCGCGTCGCAAATCGTCCACATCAAGGATGCGCCACCCCTCAAGTGTTTCCAACACTTCCAGCCGATAGGCGGCTTCCATCGCGGCGATCTCTACCGCATCAAAAAGGGTTTCCCGTTTGTCGCGTTTGTGCTCTTTAAAACTGCGTTCCGCTTCGGCTGCCAGTTCGTCCGAGTAAGCAAATTCATCGGGGAGCATCGCAATAGCCGCGCAAACGCAGCAGTGCAGCTCACGCCGCTCCAACGAGTTGGCAGGGCGAAGGTCGTGGGCGATGAGGAACGCGTGCGCCGCAGGTTGTAAGAGCCACAGCACTGTCGGCAACCGCTGCCGGCACTCAGCGCACAAGTAAACCGCTGTCACCGTGACCGGCGCCATCGGCGATGTGCCCCAACGCCATCGCGCAGTCAAATGGTAAGCCGCTGTTTTATTGACGGTCGTCGGCGTTTTGGTCATCTCGGTCGCACCCCTTTTGAACCTGCGCGCCGTCACAACAGGCGGGGATTAACCGCTGTGCCGGTTTGTGCTGCTTTCAGACCCGCTTCCAAAATCGCTTGGACCGCGACATTGAACGACGGCGAAACAGTGGCATGGAGCGGCGTCCCGTCCCGCACCGCCGCGATGAAATGTGCCACGCCGTTCTGCAAGTGCGACGGCAACGCTACAGCGGCAATGAACTCTTCGCTCCCGTCACGCGTTAACACGACCCCCGGCTGACCATTTCGCTGGGTGACGGTCAACGCTCCCTCTGTGCCGATGACCGTTGGACCGCCGGGTACGGCGCCGCCTTGACTCCATGAGGCTTCCAAGACAGCAAAAGCCGACGGGTAACGGGCGACCAACACGGCATTGTCCTCGGCGTCCCCGAAGGGCTTCGCTAACCGGTCGGCAACACCCACGACGCTCAGTGGCATTTCCTCAAACCACCACAGGGAAATGTTAGCGCCGTAGCAACAAAAGTCCAACAAGGCACCACCACCCCAGACCCGTTGGTGCCACCACGATTGTGCCTGTTGGTCAGGAGGGAGGTGTGCCAGCGGACCGCGATGACCCGCCCGCCAGCGGAAGTAAACCGGTTGACCAATCGCCCCCTCACGCAGCAATTGATAGGCTTGATGCAAGGCAGGGTTCCAAGTGCTGGGGTAGTTGACCATCAGCACGATGCCGGCTTTCTGCGCGGCGGCAGCCATGCGCCGGGCTTGGTCTGTCGTCGCCGCCATCGGCTTTTCCACAAACACGGCGAGTCGGCGCGCCGCTGCCAGTTCCACGACGGCGTCGTGCTGGGCGTTGGGGGCACAACAAAGGAGAGCATGCAGGTCTTCTTTCTCTACCATCGTCGCGGCATCCGAGTAAACCCGCGGCACATTCAACTGCGCCGCGAGGGATTGAGCGCGTTCGCGGTCATCGTGCGCGATCGCGACCACTTGGGCATGAGGGTGCTCTTGAAACGCCCGAATCAACCCCGGCGCATGGACATGCGCCAGACTCACGACGCCGACCCGCATCGTCTCTTGCGCCATCACCCATCCGCCTCCTTCAGTTCAGCGCGTGGTCAAAGCGTCGCCGACCGTTTCTTCAGCGCGCTGGTCGGCACACTAAAGGCACACCCATCAAAACAACATGCGCGGTCTTCACGGTTAAGATTGTGGCGTCACCAACAAGGTTCGTAACCGTTGCAGGTTTTGCGCGTGCATGTGGAAAGCGTTCGGCGTCTCAATCACGACGGGCACGGTGGCGAACTTGGGATGGGTGAGGAGATGCTGAAACCCTTTCGCACCGATATGTCCGTCACCGATGTGCTCATGGCGGTCGACACGGCTGCCCAACGGGCGACGAGCGTCGTTGGCGTGGATTAACCTCACCCGCTGCCATCCCACGAACGCGGCAATGTCCTGCGCCAACGCATTCACGCCGTCGGGCGTCCGAAAATCGCGTCCCGCTGCAAATAGGTGACAGGTGTCTAAGCAAACACCGACGCGCGCAACGGGCAATCCATCCAACGCTGCTGCCAAATGTTCCAGCGCATAGCCGATGCAGGTGCCTTGCCCTGCCGTGTTTTCTACCAGCAGCGTGACGGGGAAGACGGCACCGTCCGTGCGGTCTAGCAGCCAGTTGAGGCTATCGCGCAACCGTTGGACGCCCTTGGCTTCACCGCTCCCCAAATGGGCGCCGGCGTGAACGACCAACAAGGGCACTTGCAAAAGTTGGCAGCGGTGCCACTCGTCCAGAAGCGCTAAGCGCGAACGGCGTAACGCTTCGGGATCGGGTGCGGCTAAGTTGATGAGATAAGCGGCGTGAGCGACAAGGCAACTGAGGGCGGTGCGTCGGTGTGCCTCCCTAAAAGCGAGCACCGCCGCATCGCTCAGCGGCGGTGCCGTCCATTGCATCGGGCTCTTGACAAACAGTTGCACGACTTGGCAACCGAGGGCAGCGCCGGCTTCCAAAGCAGCAGCGGGGTTGCCCCGTGTGGGCATGTGAGCGCCCAATAACCCCATCGGCGAATCCCCTTAGCGCATGCCGCAGCACGGTTTCCCTTCAGGCGCACCGGGGGCGCGAAACGAATGCCCGCACTCGCACTCGGACACCGCGTTGGGGTTGTCCACACGGAACCCGCCGCCCATCAAATCGTCGTCTTCATAGTCAATGACCGAGCCCTGCACGAAAGGCAAACTCACTGGGTCAACGACGATTTTGACGCCGTGCGATTCAAACACTGCGTCGTCTTCGTTCACTTTTTCCGTGATGCCCAACCCGTATTGGAAGCCGCAGCAACCGCCGTGAACGATGAAGAGGCGCAGGACGGCGTTGGGCTTTTGCTTCTTCTCCAAAATCGCCTTGACGATTTCAGCAGCTTTGTCTGTCAGTGCGACGGGCGCAACGGTTGTCGCTTCTGCCATCGTTTAATCCCTCCTTATGGGAATGCCGCCTAAATTATGCCACGCCACCGCCAGTATGGTGCCAAAATGGGCATGGATGATCTTGGACGGAAAGGAGCGACACGGGATGGATTGGGCATCGCGGGCACGCCCTGCCGTTCACCGCCTCCGACCGTATGTGCCTGGCAAACCTATTGAGGAAGTGCAACGGGAGTTGGGCTTAACGGAGGTCGTCAAACTGGCGTCTAACGAGAACCCGATCGGTCCGTCGCCCCGTGCGGTAGCGGCGGCGACGCGTGCGTTGCAAGATGCACACCGTTACCCCGACGACAGTTACTACCGCTTGCGCCACAAGTTGGCGGAGTTCTACCAAGTGCCCCCCGATTGGATTTTACTTGGGCGCGGCTCCGATGAGTTGCTCCTGCACATCGCCCAAACCTTTTTGGAACCGACCGATGAAGCGGTGATGAGCACGCCGTCGTTCGTGATGTATCGCATCGTCACGACCCTGATGGGGGCGACGCCAGTCCAGGTGCCGCTGCGCGATTTCGTCCACGATATCGGCGCTCTGCTCAACGCCATCACGCCGCGCACGAAACTGGTCTTTCTGGACAACCCCAACAACCCGGCAGGCACCGTAGTGCGCGACCGCGCGGTGCAGGCATTGATAGACGATCTGCCCAGCGGCGTGCTGTTGGTGCTGGATGAAGCCTACGCGGAGTTTGTAGAAACCCGCGACTACCCCAACACTTTGGATTACATTCGTGCCGGCTACCCGGTCGTGATGCTCCGCACTTTTTCCAAAGCCTACGGGCTGGCAGGTTTGCGGGTCGGTTACGGCATCGCCCCGCCTGAGATCGCGCAACTCATTTTGAAAGTGCGCGAACCTTTTAATGTCAGCAGCATCGCCGCTGCCGCCGCTGAAGCCGCGCTGGACGACCATGGGTTTTTGGAACGCGTCCGCAAGACCGTTTGGGCGAGCAAACGCGTGCTGTATCACGGGCTGGAACAATTGGGTGTTCGCTATGTCCCGACGGAAACGAACTTCATCTTGATGGATGTCGGACGGGATTGCCGCACCGTTGCGGACGCGCTGCTGCAACGCGGTATCATCGTCCGACCGTGCGATGTGTTTGGGCTACCGACGCACCTTCGTGTGGATGTCGGCACGCCGCAGCAAGCGGAGCGTTTTTTGACGGCGCTGCGTGAAGTGCTGGCAGGGTAACTACCCCCAAAGGGTGCCAGCGGCTCGCCTTTAACTGCACCGTTCTGGGCGACGATAGATGGAATGGCGTATTTTTGGGAGGCGAGGGCGCTATGGCACCATTCGCTGATGCTTTCAAAGCGCTCCTGCAACGCACTTGCATCGGCGTTCTATGGCTCATCGTCAACGCGGTCAGCCCGCTTCTGCGGGTGCTCAACGAGCGCCACGCCCACTTGCTGGACACATTGGCACGCGGGCTGGCGGCACTGGGACATTACGCCCGCGCCTTAGCGCTCGCTGAAGACATCACCGACCGCATGGAGCGCAGCAACACGGTCTCCGCTGTCGTCGCGGCAGCGATAGCGCATGGGCAATGGGACGCTGTGCTTGGCGCGGCGCATTCCCTCACTGATGGCAAAACGAAGGCGCAGGTGCTGAACGCCGTTGCGCGGCAGGCAAGGGAAACAGGTCAATTTGAGGTCGCGTTGCGCGCCGCCCATCTGATGGACGACGGCGAGCAACGCGCCAAAACCCTCGCCGCCATCGCCCAAGCAATGGCAGAAAAAGGCATGCTAGACTGTGCAGCGCAACTTGCCCACAGCATAGAAACTGCCGCCGAAAAAGCGTTAGCGCTGTGCGGGTTGGGTGAAACCTTGCTCACAGCAGGGCGGCGGGACGAAGCGGTAGCGACCCTGCGCCGCGCCGTTCACATCGCCCGTCAAGTGGACGCACCGCATCAGCGGGCGACGGTGCTTTGTGCCCTTGCAGCGGCGTTGGCGCGGGCGAACCAATTCCGACGCGCTTTGCAGGTCGCACACGCCATTGACCTGCCAGAGGAACGAACATGGGCGCTCGCCGCGATCGTGACGACAATGGTGCAGGCGAAACAAACACGACGGGCGTGGCAAATTATCCAAGCAGCCGTGTCGGCTGAGGAGCAAACGCAGTTGATGCGCGCGTTCAACGCTGCCGTTCAGAGAAACGGTGCAGGATCGGTCAACGACAACGGCAAGGCTGAACGACACGCACCCCGACGACGCAAGGAGCAGTGACTCGCCGATGGACGATGTCGCCGAACTGGTGGGGACGGCTGGGCTACGCTTGGACGCCTTTCTCGCCCAACGGTTGCCCGATTTATCGCGCGCTCAATGCCAGCGGCTCATCCGCGCTCAGCGCGTGCAAGTTAACGGGCGCATCGCGACCAAACCGAGTTTGTTGCTACAAGGTGGCGAAAAAGTGACCGTCCGTTTGCCCTCCCCTTCACCGCCCCTTTTAACCCCTGAAGCCATCCCTATCGCGGTTCTTTACGAAGACGATGACTTGTTGGTCGTGTCCAAACCGCGCGGCATGGTGGTGCACCCTGGCGCCGGTGTCCAAACCGGCACATTGGTGCATGCGCTGTTGGCGTTAGGTGTGCCCCTCTCCGACATCGCCGGCGCAGACCGACGCGGCATCGTGCACCGGTTGGACAAGGGCACCTCGGGAGTCATGGTGGTGGCAAAAACAAATTTCGCGCACCTTCATCTGGCGCACCAATTTGCCTGCCATGTCGTGGACAAACGCTACCTCGCCGTCGTCGTCGGCACACCGACTTTCGAGCACCAAATCATCGCAGCGCCGTTACAGCGCCATCCCAATGACCCTGAACGCTTCACCGTTGCCCGCCGAGGCGATGCGCGGTCAGCGGACGCCGTGACGGAAGTGTGGGTGCGGGAACGCTACGACAAGTTTGCCCTTTTGGAAGTGCGTCCCATCACGGGGCGAACGCACCAAATTCGCGTCCATTTGCAACATGCCGGGTTACCCATCGTCGGCGATGCGACATACGGTGGGCGCGCTAAAGCCCTGCAGATCGCCCGTGACGACAAACGCGAAGACTGGGTGCAGGCGATACAAAACCTCAATGGGTTCGCTTTGCATGCGTGGCGAATCGGTTTCACCCATCCCCGCACGGGCGAACGCGTCACCGTGACAGCCGATGTGCCCGACGATATGATGTGTCTGCTGACTCGCTTGCGCCAAAGGGTGCCTTGACCAATGTGCGCCTTCAGCGTGACAACAAGCGGCAGGCGCTGCCCTCCAAGGGGGCAGCAATGACGGGGTGAGCGGTGAATGCCGAAAGTGTTCGTGACCGATGCGGAATTTGATGACTTTGCGTGGGAGCGCGACTTTTTTACCCAGCATGGGTTGGAGTTAGTGATCGGTGCCTGTCAAACGCCCGATGAAGTTGCCGAACAGGCAAAGGACGCCGACGCGATCGTGACGAACCGGTGTCCTATCACAGCAGCGGCAATGGCGCGTTTAGCGCGCTGCCGGGTCATCGTGCGCTACGGTGTCGGTGTGGACAATGTGGACATCGCGGCAGCGACGGAACACGGTATCGTCGTTTGCAATGTGCCCGATTACAGCGTCCACGAAGTCGCCACACACGCTGTCGCGTTGTTGTTGTGCTGTTGGAGAAAGGTCCACATCGGCGACCGAGGGTTAAAACGGGGCGAATGGCTCCGCTACACCGCTGCAGCCCCCGTTCACCGCACGGTCGGCAAAACTGTCGGTTTGTTCGGGTTCGGTCGCATTGCCCGACGGGTCGCCGAGTTGCTTTACCCTTTTGGGTTCAAGCCGATCGCTTACGACCCCTATGTGCCTGACGAGGAAATGTTATTGCACGGGACGGAAAAGGTGGATTTTGAGACCTTGTTGGCGCGCAGCGATGCCCTGTCCGTCCATGCGCCTTTGACCGCCGAAACACGGGGCATTTTTGACCGCACCGCTTTCGCGGGCATGAAACGGGGCGTCGTTTTTGTCAACACAGCGCGGGGCGGTTTGGTTGACGAATCCGCATTGCTGTGGGCGTTGGACGAAGGCATCGTGGCAGCGGCGGGGTTGGATGTTTTTCACGGCGAACCGACACCTGACCCACGCCTGCTCGCTCACCCTCACATCGTCGCCACACCCCACTGGGCGTGGTATTCCGAAGAGGCGCTCTGGGAGTTGCGCCGTAAAGTAGCGGAGCAAGTCGTTCAAGCATTGAACGGGGAACGCCCCACTTACGCTTTGAACTGGGATGCCCTCAGAGGGGACATTGGGTAGGAGGTGACACCCAACGCTGCGTCTGCTATGCCGAACCTTTTGGGTCAAAGGCGCCCCTGAACCGCAGGGAAAGGAGCGAGCGAAATGGCTGGATTAGTGGTCGCACCACAGGTGCTTGCCGCTGAGGAAGGCGTCAAAGTGCTGCGGCAAGGCGGCAACGCCGCTGACGCCGCAGTGACCGCAGCACTGGTGCAAGGCGTGATTGACCCCCAAATGTGCGGGTTGGGTGGCTTCGGTGTGGCGTTGATTTACGAGGCGCACAGCAAACGCATAGAGTGTTTAGCGTTCCACGCCCGCGCCGGCAGCAAAGCAACGGCAACGATGTGGGCTGACCGCGTGCTGCGCGAAGCGCCTGACGGGTTCGGCTTTTTCCTCCGCGACGCTGTCAACGATGTGGGGGCTGCATCGGTCGGTGTGCCGGGAACAGTGGCTGGATTGCACGCTTTGTTGGAACGCTACGGGACATGGACATGGGCGCAAGTGTTGGAACCTGCGATTCGCATCGCTTCCGAAGGCTTCGTCGTCAGCGCCGAACTGGCGCGCAGTTGGAAAGCCCGCGAACGCTATCCTGAACGCCCCTCTTTGCTGCAACGGTTGCAATTGTCCCCCGAAGCCCATCGGCTTTTCTTAAAACCCAACGGCGCCCCTTACGACGCCGGCGAAACCCTGCGCAACCCGGATTTGGCACGGACATTGCAGACGCTGGCAGATCAAGGTCCAAAAGAGTTCTACAGCGGGAGCGTCGCTGCAGCCATTATCGCCGAACTGGAAACGCATGGCGGACACATCACGCCCACCGATTTGGTCAATTATCGTGTGCGATGGCACCCACCAGTGCGGGTGCCTTATCGGGGCTACGAAGTCGTTTCTGCCCCGTTGCCGGCAGGCGGCGTGACTGTTGCGCAGGTATTGCGCCTTCTGGAAGGTTTTGACCTGCGGCGCATGGGGCACAATTCGCCCGATTACCTGTTCACCGTCGCGCAAGCCTTCAAAGCGGCGTTCACCGCTAAGGTCCATCACCACGGCGACCCGGAATTTGTCGCGGTGCCAGTGGACGATTTGCTTTCGGAGGCATGGGCGGCGCAATGGCGCGCTCGCATCGCCGCGGGCGAGGTGTTGTCGGTGCCCCGATGGGGCAGTCACGACCCGCATGGGACGACGCACCTGACAGTGATTGACGCCGACGGGAACATCGTCGCCTTGACCCACACGCTGGGGTCATCGTCAGGGGTCATTCCGCGCGGGACAGGGTTCATGCTCAACAACGCGATGGTGGGGTTCCACCCTCTGCCTGGGCACCCCAACTCCATTGCCCCTGGCAAAGCGCGGGTGTCGGGGATGGCGCCGACTTTCGTCTTGCGGGACGGCGAACCCGTGTTGGTGTTAGGAGCACCAGGCGGCGCCCGCATCGTCAGTGGCATCGTCCAAGTCCTGCTCAATATCGTGGAATTTGGCATGACCCCGACCGAAGCGGTAACGGCGCCGCGTTTTGATGCGCAACTGCATGCGATTGAGTGCCACGCCCGTATCCCGTCATGGGTGCTGGACAAAGTGCAGCGGCGAGGGCAACCTTGTGTCAAACTCCCGCAAAGTTACGGAGGCATCGCTTCGGTGCAAGTCGCTCAATACCGTGACGGGCGTTGGGTCGGTGCATCTGACCCTGCAGGCGGTGGCGCCGCCTTTTCACCCGACTAACAATAGCGCAGGGGCATCGCCAAGCGGCGATGCCCCTGACGCCTTAACGGTGCGGGGAGGGGAGGCGAGTTTTCACCGTGCTTGCGCCAGCCAAAGCGGGCGGGTTAACGACCGCGCCAACTTTGGGCTCGGCAGAATTGTCCGCAGTGCCCGCGCAGTGCGGTGGCTCCACTGTCGCGCCAAGTGGCGGACGGTCGTGCCGTTAGCGCGGGCATCGTTGATGGTCACCGTTGCAAACAGAACACCGGTCACCCAAACAGTTGCCCAGCCGCCATGGTATCGGGTGCTGACAGCCGGTAAAGCGCCGCGCGCGTAAAGGTTCGTGAACACTTGCGTCAACCGCTCTTGCACGACGCCGGCGCGCTCCTCAGGTGACAGCCCGCCAGCCGCTGCGCGAAAGCGGAAGAAGAATTCGCCCCCGAACGCCACATCGCTGGGCGTTTGCTGCGCACCACAGAAGCTTACCACCGCAATCGTCGCTACGGCGACGGAAACCCATCGCATACCTTGCACCTTCCCTTTCACACTCCTTTGTCCCTCACAACTTCAGGTCAATAATCGCCGAGACGCCGACACCTGTGACTTGCTTGATGCCGCGCGTCACATTGATGTCGGAGACGGGCACGAGGATTTTCGCCCGTGCCGACCCCATCAGGTTGGCTTCTAACTGAGCAACGGCTTCCACCTTTTGGACGACCCACGACGAGCCCATGACTTGGGCGGCGCCGACGCGAACGCCTTCGCCTACGCTGACGATAGGAACGACTTTAGTGGATTGGGCTTTGACCCCGTTGCGTCCCATCACGGCGTTGATGCCTCTGTTCAACTGATTGGCGACGGCTTTCGTCAACAGGATCGCCCCGACGCCCTTGAGAATTTGCTCTTGTGCCAGCGCAGCACCTGCAAGCGCGACAGCGGCGACGACAGCGCCCCACACTACGCGTTTGCGCATCATCGTCACGACCTCCTTTTAATCGGCGACCTCTCGGCAGGCGTTGGGCACCGCCTATTTCTTTTTGCCATGTTTACCCCGCTCATACCCTAACGGAGCCGGCTTAAGTTCGCCCATGCCGCTTACTGGTGGTAACCAATCGGGTGACACCCCGTAGTGCGCCCGCACTTTCGCCCAATCTTTGCCGGCGTTGCGCCAAACGACCAGCACCGCCTCAGGTGTCATGCGGGCGGCAGCAGCGACTTGCAAGGCAGCGAGAACATCGCCCCACGAGAGTCCCTTCTGCCGCAACACGATAATTTGGGGCGGCGGAACCGCGAAAATTTGTGCCAACACTTGCTGCCAGACAGCGGCTTCTATCTGTGCGTCGCTGAGTTTCGTTAGCGCCACGCGTCGCTTGTTGAAAGCCCCGGGATGGACGCCCAACTGATGGGCGATAACCCCCCAGCCACGCCCTTTGCGGCGCAGGGCAAGGATCTCGCGCAAATCCCTTTTGCTGGCGGACACGATAACGATTGCCGGCGCCATCGTGAAAACGGGCTGTCCGACCTCGCTGCGTGCTGTTAAGATGCTTGACAGGTCAACACCGAACACCTGCGAAAGCAAAATTGCCGCCGCCGCTTCCTCCCACTTTAATCCGTTTTGTTGTGCTACTACTGTGGGGCTAACGCCCTGCGCAACAGCGAAGTGCACCGTCACCAATACCATCGCGACCGTCCATGGACGAAGCATTGTCTGCACCTCCTTTGCTCTCCTCAAAATCGTTGCGTCACTGAGAGGCGGCGGGAGCAATGGTGAGCGGTTCTGGGGCGGTGACGATAGGCGGTTTAACGGTCAAAACGCCCCGCACTTGATAGTCACCAGGTGCCACCAGGTTGCCGTCGTTGCCGCGCTGATCCCATTCTTCCTGCAATTCCACCTCTTGTCCCGGCGCCAGCGTCAGCGTGCCGACGGCTTGGGTGAAGTTTTTACCGTGCGACCATTGCCAAACGACTGTGCCGTCAGTGCGCGTGACGATGAAGTCATAGCGTTGGGAGGTCGGGAAGGTCAAAGTGACCGGTTGTGCCCCTTCGTTTTCCACTTTGAGCCGCATCGTCACCGATTCGCCAGCGACGACTTGCTGCTCTACTTCCAGTTGCACTTGCACCGATGCCAGTTGCGTTCGCACCAAAGCGAAGTCAGCCGTTGCCGTCGCGCCGACAGTGACAGTCACTTCTTGCGCTTGCCATTCGTAACCGTCTGCACCGGCTGCGACGAAGTAAGTTCCAGGTGGAACGACCAGTTGGTAGTTTCCATCAGCGTCGGTCAATGTGCCGACGCGCACTGGTGGCTCCGACGGTGGCAGAGGTGGAAAGTTCGGCGATGCCTGCGTGTCGTTCGGTTTCGGGCGGGAAGGACGGTGCCACTTGCCCTTTCCGCCTTTGCGGTCATCCGACTCACGCCAATCGTCCCAATCCCAGAAGGGGTCGCCAGCGCGGATGGCGATGACCGTTGCGCCGCCAATTGGCTGCCCCGTCATTGAGTCGGTCACTTTACCCCGAATGACCCCTAACCGGGCTTGTAAGACGAAATGCACCGCAACGCTCGCGTCCGCTTGCACGGTGATGTCCGCTTGGTCTTGCCCCAAGCCTTTTTTGAAGGCGAACGCCGTGTAATCGCCCGCCGGCACGCCCGTAAGCATGAAAGACCCATCGGCTTTGGTGAAGGTGAACAGGGGGTGCTGCCGTGAATCCCCTTTGTCGTGCTGCAGGGCACTGATGACGCTGCCGACATTCAGCGGCTGCGGTCGCGCTCCGCGAGGCAACAACACGACCAGCGCGCCGGGCACCGGCACTTGTTGCCCATTCACTTGGGCGCTAACGGTGCCGACGACTGTGCCCGTTTGCCGCGGGCGGGGATGAAGCCCGAAATCCAACGCCGTCGTGCTCATCCGTTGCACGGACACGGTTTGCGCCGCTGGCTCGTAATCGGGATGCTGCACTTCCACAAGGTAGTCGCCCGGCGGCAAGAGCAACTCGTAACTGCCGCTGGCGTTCGTGCGGGCTGTGAAAACGGGACGCTCAGAAAGGTCTTGCAGGTCATCTTGTTGCCCTGTCGCCAGCGGGTGTGCCAGCACGCGGGCGCGAGCGATGGGACGCACCGGCATCCCGTTAGCATCTACTTCCGACACGATGCCGGCGATTTTGCCTAGAGGCTGTGGGACAATTTCACCGACATCGTTGATTTGACCGGGGCGGACAAATACGACGACGACCGCACCTTGCGCACCTTGCGCATCTTCAACAGTCACCGTTTGTTGCCCGCCTGGCACACCATCAATGCGGAAGGTGCCATCCGTGTTGACACGGACGACCAGCGCTTGTTCATCGTCCGTGCCATGCACGCGAGCGACGAAACGGTTCGCGAGGGCTTGGCGTGTGCCGGGGAGGGCTAATCGCCCTTGGACGCTGCCCGTTGACGCACCGCCACTGGAGGAGCCGCCGCTGAGGGGCGCCTTAGAACCACCACCGCATCCGGCTAACGCCGCTGCAGCAACACTGAGCACAACGACTACCCACAATGGACGCTCCATCCCAACTCTTCCCTCCTTCCTATACCGTCGCGACTTGAAAAGGGTGGGGTCAGTGGCTCAGGTCCAGCTGACCCCACGCACTACGGTGATGGCGTTGCGGCTGGGTGTCACGCTTCACGGGGCACGACGGTTTCCACACGGATACGGAACCGGCGCAGTTGCATCCACGCCATCCAACCAGCGAGCAACGCCAAAATGCCCCACGACGCCAACATGCCCGCGCGGGCGCTATTTGCTCGTTGCTCCTGCTCTTGCGCCGCTGCCCGCAGGGCATTGTTTTCCGCTGTCAGCCGCTTGACGGTTTCCTGATGTTGTGCGAGTTGCTGCTTTAGTGCGGCGACTTGCCCCTGCAGCGTAGCCAGTTGGGCCTGCAACCGTTGCTGCTGGGCTTGCTGTGCGGCGTGAGCCGCTCGCAACCGCGCCAATTCCGCTTGTGTGCTGGTAGATACAGGACGACTAACTCCCGATTGCGTCACAGCGCTGCGGCGATAGACCGTTGACCGATAAACCGGACGGCTCCTCGTCGTCGTGCGGGGTGCAGTGCGGTAACGGAGAGCGGACGCCGCCGCTTCACGGCGCTCGCGCTTTTGCTTAGCGTCCAAATAGCGTTTCCATGCGTAGGCAGCGCCGGCTGCCAACCCCAGACCTAAGGTGTCTTTGCCTTTGGAGAGGGCGTAGATGGCGCCGGCGGTCAATCCGATAGCCGTATTGCGTCGCCCCTCTTCGTTCTGGGCGAGCGCCAAACTCGGCAATGTCAAGGCACCTGCTAACAACATCGCTGTCCAACGCTGTCGCGTCATCGCACAGCACCTCCTCGCAAGGTTTTTCGTGCCCGCAAGCGGCTTACGGAAGCGTCACCGTCACAGGCGCGCTGGTGCGGACAGCGTTTTGAACGCGCACTGCCACTTGCCCCGAAAGCCCAGACGGGATAGCGACAGCGACCGTCGCCACACCGTCGGTGCCGACATCGGCAATCGTGCCGACAACGGCTTGTGCGTTGCCAAATTGCACGACAACCTTCTCGCCGACGCTGCCAGCGTTGCGCACCCACAGCGTCAATGCCCCATCGCTCACTTGGTGATTCACGATTTGCGGGGTAAAGTTGAAATGCACGGGCGTGCTGCCGCGCACTTTCAGGGTCACGGTGCGGCTTAAGGTGGTCGTGATGTTTTGGTCACCGACTGCGCCTTGATGGCGCACCGCAAGGGTCACCGAGCCACCACCTTGCAAGCCGCTGCGAATTACGATAGGCGCTGTGCCTTGCGATTGGTCGTTCAGGCGCACCTGAGCCCCGCTGGGGTTTGTGGTAACGACCAACATCACGGGCAAGGCATTTTGTATGGAGGCGTCGGAGGAAAAGTCTACTTGTGTGGGGTTAACCTGCCCCTGTAGGCTCTGCTGCACTTGGGCGAAGGCAGCGATGTCCAAATCAGCAGCAACGGTGTTTGTTGAAGTCTCTAACGCCGCCGTCGCCAGTGTGGTCGTTGGGTTAATGTCCGCCTGCTGGGTTTGCCCGGCACGGACGACCGCAACAGTCTTATGCCGCCACGCTTGAACAATATTGCCCGCCACAAAATTGGCGACGACGACAACCGTCGCCTGCGAGGCATCTGAAGGCAGCGGAACAGTCACCCGATATTGCCCGTTAACGACGATACCGCTGGCAACCTGAGCACCGTTCAAATAAACTTGCACCCTGCCTGATGCGACTGGCACAAGGGCTTGACGCCCCGGCAGCGTTTGCACGCTCCCCGTCAGTGTGCCAGAAGCGCCGACAGTGCCACCACCGCCACCACATCCGACCGCGCTGAGCACCAGCGCAGCAAACAAACTGCCGACAATGCGCCGAACCGACCAACGCATCATGACCATCACCCTCGCTCGTTGAGTTGTCACCGCACCGTCTAACAGCATTATACCACACGCCCGCTTCAGTTTTCAACTGTTTAATTTGATTAGACATCAATCTTGTGAGACTTATCACGACAAGGGGTGTTGCGCTACAATGAGGGACAGAATGTTGTGTTGAACGATGGGGTTTGGTCGGAGGGCGGCTCCCCTGAGCCGCTGAAAAATGACATGAAAACCGCAAGGGCGCGTGAGGAGACGCGCCCTTTGAGGCATTGCCGAAAAGGTAGGGGTGAAGAGTGAATGGAGATGGATTTGACAACCCCGGAGGGGCGCAAAAAGCAAGGTGAATTGATTTTGCGGGCAATCAGGGAAGCAGGGCTCTCTGTGGAGCAGGTTGCCCGCGACATCGGTTGTTCGCGGGCGTTGCTTTACCAATACATCGCTGGCACGACGCTCGCCCAACCGGACAAATTGACGCTGATTGCCCGGCGAACAGGCAAGCCGTTGGCGTTTTTTTACGGCGCCGCAGCGGTAGAGCCAGACGCAGTGCGCGCAGAACGCGAAGCGCTCGCCCGTGAGCGAGCGGCATGGGAGCGCCAACAAGCCGAGGAACGGGAGCGTCGGCTCCGCGAGCGGTTAGAGAGCCTCTTGGTTCTCGCCGACGCCCAAGCCGCCCCGCCAGACTGGCGTGGGGCAGCGTCCACTTGCGAGCAAATCTTGCCATTGGCGCGGGCGTTAGGGGACCAGCGCGCCGAAGCGGCGGCGCTATTTCGGTTGGGCAACTTGCGGCTGTTGTTAGGCGACTTTGATGGCGCTTTGATGGCGCTTCAACAGGCGCGGGCGTTGTTTGAACGGCTCGGCGATCAACCCTACGCGTTGGCATGTCGGCAAAGCATTGGGCGCGCCTTGTTGTTGATGGGTCGTCCAGAAGACGCCGTCCGCGAATTTACCCGCGCCGCTCAAAGCGACCATTGGCACAACCGTTGGGAAGCCGAAGTCGCCCTCGCCGCCGTCACGGAATGGGTCGGCGACTTTCACGCTGCGATGGTCCATTTGGACGCCGCAGAAACCCTCGCTGAACAAGCCCCCAGCGAACGCGCCCGCCAAACCGTTCACCTGTTCGTCATCGCCAACCGCGCCAATGTTTACTTGGCGTGCGGCGATTTCGCCGAAGCCTTGAAACTGGCGCGCCGCGCAACGGAACTGGCAGCGCAACTTGCCGACAGGGATCAGCAGTTGGAGACGCTGTTGACGCAAGCGGTGTGCTTGCGTCACTTGGGCGAATGGGCGACGGCATGGGACATCGCCCAACAAGTGCGGACGCTGTCGCAATTTGCGGAGGAAGCCGAGCGGGTCGCTGTCGCCGATACCCTTTTGGGGCATTTGGCTGCCGTGGTCGGCGACTTCGCCCAAGCAAAGGAAAGAAGCAAAGACGCTTTGACCGCCGCACTGCGGTTGCGGTCGCGGCAGGCAGAACTGTGGGCGCACAAAGCCCTCGCCGAAACTTACTTGCGCGAAGGAAACGCCGCCGACGCCCGTTACCACGCGCTGGAGGCGGTGGAGTTGGCAGACACCATGCGCCACGCGACCGAATACGCCCACGCCTTGTGCCTGCGGGCATGGACACTGTGGCAGTTGGGGCAGTTGGCTGAAGCGGCGCAGGACGCTGCCCGCGCTTTGGCTTTAGCCGATGAAAAGGGTGCCCGCCACATCGCGGGTCTGGCAGCGTGGTTGCGCGCACAAATTGACCGTGCGTCCGGCAGAGTTGACGATGCGGTTAACGCCCTTGCGGAAGCCGAGCGGCTCGCCCGTGAGACAGGCGACGCAGAACTTGTGTGGCGGTGTTTGGCGACGCGAGGGGAGTGGCATTGGAGCGATGGAGATGTCGCCGCAGCGACAGTGCCGCTGCGGGCAGCGGTGGCAATGCTAGACCAGTGGCGGGCACAATGGCGGCATGAAGGACACGAAGACACTTGGTTGGAAGACCCATGGCGCGTGCGCATTTGCTGGCTGTTCGCCCGTTGCCTTGAGCGGACGGAAGGAGTGCCTGCTGCGGAAGCCTTTGTGGAACAATCAGGATGGCTGCCCTTGCAGGAACTGTGGGAGAAGACTACCAAAACGCCTTGACGCGATACCGCTGAATTCGGGGTGACGGTCGTGGCGTTACAGTGGCTCTTAGCGCTTTTAGCGTTGGTCGGGGCAGTTTTAGCCGGTTGCAACGGGTTGTCTGGGCGCAATGTGCCCATCGGTAATCCGGCGCCAGCCCGCATCACAGGGGTTGTGGTGGACGAACGCGACCCCGCTGTCCCCATCGCCGACGCGCTCGTGCAAATTCTTGCAGACGATGTGGCTTTGTCTGCTACGACGGACACGAACGGTCAGTTTGTCTTGCAAGTCCCAAAGGGCAAAGAACTCAAGGTCATCGTGCGCCCACCGGCACCGCTGGCAGTTCTTTTCCAGCAAGCGGCGGTGACAGTGGAAGCGGACGACGAGGAAGTGCATGTCGTCATCCCGTTGTTGCCGTTGGACATCTCGCCTCCTGCAGCGCCGTCGTTGCGCATCGTGCCTGACAGCGTAACGCTGCGTTTGGGAGAGCGACAGCGGTTCCGCGCTTTGACCGACGGGACGACGGTGACGCCGCGCCCGGTTTGGTCCGTGCACGGCAAAGTCGGTATCATTGACGCCGACGGTCTGTTCACAGCGACGCGCGTCGGAAAGGGTAAAGTCCGCGTGCGTGTCGGGAACTTGAAAGCCGACGCCCAAGTGACCGTCGTCAGCGTCACGGGACAATGAGTTCGGAACCGTCTCGTCAGCGCGCCGTTGTCGGATAACGAACGGCGAGCGCCGCAAATTTGTCCGTGAGGCGGCAGCCTTAATCGCCGCGCAACCCACGCTGCATAGAGCGTGCTAAATTTTCGTGCGGTGATCGCCATGACCCAACAAAACGCACAGCAACGGGTGCACCGCTTAGGGTTGTTGGGTGTCCTTTTCCTCGCCATCCTTTTCGCTTTCATCGTAGTTCATCAACTGCGTCAGCAGCGCCCTGCGCCGCCACAAATTACTTTGCCCAAAGAACCCGCCACGCTCATGCTGTTGTTCACCGCCAATCGCCAGGGCAAGTTAGAGGTGTGCGGGTGTCCGGGCAAGCGGGCGGAGGACTTGGCGCGCGTCGCGGCACTGTTGCGATCCACTGTTGATCAAGCGCGCCGCCAAGGCACGCCTGTCGCCCTCATTGAAGGCGGCGACTTTGTCGGCGAACCGGATGGGCTGTCTTACTTGCTGCAAGCCTACCAGGTGATGGGCTACCGCCTCGTTGCCCTTAGCCCGCGCGATGCCAAGCGGGTCCAACAAATCCGCGTCCACGCAGGCAAGATGGCTTTGCTGCCACCCCATCAAAATCATGCACCGTTGCCCCACCAAAAATTACCGTTGGGCGATTGGACGGTCATCGTGGTGAACTTAGGTGCACCGCCGTCGGTGGGTGACGAAAAGTTTTGGCAAGCGGTGACGACGCAACTGAAAAGGTGGCGCCGCCCCCACACTGTCATCGTCGCTATCGCTTACACCGACCGCAACGCCGCTGAAGCGCTGGCACAACGCCTCAACGGGGTCGTTGACTCGCTGTTGATAGATGACGCCCTGCCCAATCCCAACGGAGCGAGGATGGTAGAAGACGGGAATTTGCCTGCCGGTCGGTTCGTCGGCAAAGTGCTGTTAGCCTCGCTGCCGCAAAGCCGTGCGCAGGTGCTTTCGCTAATGATATGGGCGAAGGGCAAAGAGCCGAGCCCCACAAAAGTGGAAGCGATGACCCTAAGTGCCTTCGGGCAATCGCCCGAACCGCAAGTCAAAGCGATCGTGGACGCCTATTACACCATGCGCCAGAAAAAGTTGGAACGAGAGATGCAAAAGTTGCTGACGGTCGCCCAGAAACGCGACTATGTCTCCCCCGAGTTTTGCGGTTCGTGCCATCAAGCCCAATATGACCAATGGTTGACGACAAAACACGCCAAAGCCATTGAAACCCTTAAGAAAGCCAACCGCATGGACAAACAGTGCCTGACCTGCCACTCGTTGGAGTTCAAAATGCGCGGTGTCGTGACGAGGGTGGAGAAACGAGGCGTGGAGTGTGTTGATTGTCACACCGAGTTAGCCGACCCGGCGACGGCGCGCCTGCACGGACAGCGTCCGGGCGAGCGCCCATCCACTCAAACGGTTACAGAGCAAATTTGTGTGCGGTGTCACGATGCTGCCAACAGCCCCAACTTCAACTACAGCACCTATTTGCCCAAGGTAACGCACTAAAAGTCGCGACGCCTCGCATCGTCGTTCAACAAATGTCAACCGATGGCGTGAGCCATTGACATCGGTCGTCGTTGTGTCTAAAATAGCGGGTGCCGATGCACCTTCACAAGGTTGCGGTAGCGTGGCGGCAAGCGCCGAAGGCTCCCTCAAGAACCGCATGTCCCCAACCGAAAATCAGCAACGGTGGGGAAAAATTTTTTACCCCAAAGGGGGCGTTCACATTATGCAGGAACGACAGGCGACGACGCTTGCCACACAACAATTTGGCGATGGGGCGGTGGGTAAGCGACTCCTCGAAGAACTGGCGGCGTCCCATGACGCCCAACGATACCGTGAGTATCACTGGGAAGGCTCTTTTTCCGATTATTTGGAAATCGTCATCCGCAACCCCAAAGTCGCCCGCAGCGCTTACCAGCGCGTCTACGACATGATTTTGCACTTCGGCTACTCCGAATACACCCACCACAGACAAAAACTCATCCACTACCGTTTCTTTGACGACCCCATTGGCAACGGCGAAGACGCCATTTTCGGCTTGGACCCGCAGTTGATGACACTGGTAAACATCTTCAAGTCTGCGGCACGCCGTTACGGCACGGAACGGCGCATCATTTTGCTGCACGGACCCGTCGGCAGTTCCAAGAGCACGATCGTGCGTTTGCTCAAAAAAGGGTTGGAATATTACAGTCGCCTCCCCGAAGGGGCACTCTATTCGTTCAGTTGGGTGTTGGAAGACGGCACGGTGACACCGTGCCCGCTGAACGAAGAGCCGCTGAAACTTATCCCCGCAGAGACACGCCACCAGTTTTTGGAACGCCTCAATGAGGGTAAGGCGGAAGACGAACAAATTTGGGTAGAAGGCGACCTGTGCCCCCTTTGCCGTTTCTACTTCCGCGAGTTCCTGCGCAAATACCAAGGCGATTGGCGTCAGGTCGTGGAAAATCACGTCAAAGTCCGCCGCGTCGTCTTTAGCGAAAAAGACCGCGTCGGCATCGGCACTTTCCAACCGAAAGACGAAAAAAACCAAGATAGCACGGAGTTGACGGGCGACATTGATTACCGCCTCATCGCCATTTACGGTTCAGACAGCGACCCCCGCGCCTTCCGTTTTGACGGTGAATTTTGCGTCGCCAACCGTGGGCTCATTGAGTTCATTGAGATGCTCAAATTGGAAGTTGCGTTCCTTTACGACCTGCTGGGCGCATCGCAAGAGCATGTCATCAAACCCAAAAAGTTCGCGCAAACCGATATTGATGAGGTCATCGTCGCCCACACCAACGAACCGGAGTACCGCAAACTGCAAAAGAACGAATACATGGAAGCCCTCCGCGACCGCACGATCAAGGTGGACATCCCATACGTGCTGCGGTTGAGCGACGAGGTCAAGATTTACGAGAAGTTCTTCAACCCCAAGCGGGTGCGCAACAAGCACATCGCCCCCCACACGCTGGAAATTGCGGCGATGTGGGCGATCTTAACGCGTTTGGAAGAGCCCAAAAAGTTCCACCTGACGCTGATGCAAAAGTTGAAACTCTACGACGGCAAAGCGTTACCTGGGTTCACTGAAGACCATGTGTTGGAACTGCGCGAAGAAGCCCCCCGCGAGGGGATGTTCGGCATCTCTCCCCGCTACATCATGGACAAAATCTCCAACGCGCTCGTCAACGAGGACAACCCCCACTGCGTTAACCCCTTCATGGTCATGAAAGAACTGGACGAAGGGCTGGACCACTACTCCCTCGTCAGCAGCGAGGAGCAGCGCAAGCGTTACCGTGAGCTGCTCGCCGTCGTGCGACAGGAATACGAGGAAATCATCAAAAACGAAGTCCGCCGCGCCATCACCGCCGACGAGGAAGCCCTCAAGCGCCTGTGCCAAAACTACATTGAGAATGTCAAGGCATATGTGCGTGGAGAAAAAGTCCGCAACCGTTACACGGGCGAATTGGAAGAACCCGATGAACGCTTGATGCGCTCCATTGAGGAGAAAATTGACATTCCCGAATCGCGCAAGGATGACTTTCGGCGCGAAATCATGAACTACATCGCCAGCCTTGCCCTAGAAGGCAAACAGTTTGACTACAAGAGCAACGAACGGTTGCTGCGCGCGTTGGAACTGAAACTCTTTGAAGACCAAAAAGATTCCATCCGCTTGAGCGCTATCGCCACGGGCGTCGTGGACAAAGAGACGCAGGAAAAGATTGATGTCATCAAGGCAAGACTCATCCGCGACTACGGCTACTGCGAAGTGTGCGCGACCGATGTGTTGACTTATGTCGCCAGCATCTTTGCGCGCGGCGACATTAAAGACCGCGAGGAAGCGCGTCGCTGACGGGCGCTGTCTCCGCTTGTCCCTGATATGATTGGCGTTTGCAGCGGAAGCGCCCGACCGTGCGTCTGGTCGGAACGCGCCCAAGTAAACTTTGGAGGCGCTTTGCATGGCAACGACAACGCTGACCCAAACCGCAGTCGTGCAGCGATTGTGGCACGCCGTTGAAGTGATGCGGCAGGTGGAGGAAGCCAAGAGGCGAGAAACGGGCGCAACTGCTTTGTTGAATTTTCTTTTCGGCAGCGCTTTAGAGGGCGTGTCTCCTGACGCGCCCTTGCGATGTTCATGCCATTTTTCGGCGGCTCAGGAGAGCCGCCCTCCGACCAACCACCATTATTCAACGCAGCAAGGCGCAACGCTCCGTGAAGTTTTGGGCACAAGGTTAGAAGTTCACCCTTGCCCCTTTTCGCAACGGCTGGGCGTTCCCTTGAAACACAACCGGTTCGTCGTAAACATCACGCAAAAAGGGTATTTCAGTGTGCTGCTCCCAGCCGTGGCTGAAGGCTTTGGCAAGGGGGCTTGTATTTTCCCGACGAGTGTTTGGAACAGGACCGGGGGTTATGCAGGCGCGCCTTAAACTTGCCCGGAGGCGAAACACCTTGAACCAACAACCGACCGATGGGCAGCAAGTGCCCGCGGGTGCGGGCGGGATGGACAAGATGGTTGACCGCATTGAACGCGATGTCGCTCGCTTCAGGGATATCGTGAAGGGAAAGATCCGCCAAAACTTGCGCAAATTCATCACCAGCGCCGAGTTGATCGGGCGACAGGGAAAAACGGTTGTCTCCATCCCTGTGCCCCAAGTGGAACTGCCCCACTTCACCTACCGCGTGCGCGACGCAGGGGGGGTCGGTCAAGGCGAAGGTGAGGAAGGTGACATCCTTTGGCTGGAGGGCGAGGAAGGGGAAGGGCAACAAGGCGCCGGTTTTTTGCCGGGATTGCACCCCGTAGAGGTAGAAATTGCGCTAGACGAGTTGGTGGCAATTTTGGGTGAGGAGTTAGAGTTGCCCCGTTTGGAACCGCGCAGCACGGGGCAAGTTGTGTCCACTAAACCCCGCTACAAAAGCATCCGCCGCGTCGGTCCCGAATCGTTGCGGCACTTCAAACGCACCTACCGTGAGGCATTGAAACGCCAGATCCTTAGTGGCACTTACACGCCTGACGACCCGCAAATCGTGCCCATCCGCGAAGACCGTCGCTACCGCAGTTTTGAACTTGTCCCAGAACCTGACAGCAAAGCCGTCATCTTCTTCATGATGGATGTGTCGGGCAGCATGGGCGATGAGCAAAAGGAAATCGTGCGCATCACCGCCTTCTGGATTGACCAGTGGGTGCAGCGCCATTACCAAGGTGTGGAGCGCCATTACATCGTTCACGACGCCGCCGCCCGTGAGGTGCCTGAGGAGTTGTTCTATCGGCTGCGTGAAAGCGGTGGGACAAAAATTTCGTCCGCTTACAAACTGTGCGCCAAGTTGATAGAGGAGCACTACCCTCCGACCGAGTGGAACATTTACGCTTTCCATTTTAGCGACGGCGACAACTGGGAAGAGGACGATGCCGATGCCTTTACTGTTTTGGGCGAAAAGTTGCTCCCACAAGTTAACTTGTTCGGCTATGGGCAGGTTTACAGCCATTGGGGGACGGGACGGTTTCTCTACGACCTCGCCGACGAGTTTGAGGACGAATTTGACAACCTCCGCTTGGCAGACATCCGCAGCAAGGATTACATCTTGGATGCCATCCGCGATTTGTTGGGTAAACGCCCTGACAACGATAAAGGCGCCCGACACCGCCCGCCCCGACGACGGCGCTCGTGACCGCCCATGGACGATCAAGGTGAACACCAATGCCAGTGACTATGCCCCTTGCCATCAGAGGCGAGGAGTGGCGGCATCACATAAGGGTTCAAGGAAACGCTAAACCCGACGGCGACATTGACTTAGTGGTCGCCTCCAATGCCGAGGCGCCCGCTGATTTGGCGGCGATAGGCAAACCGTTGACAGAAGATAACTTGCGCACCTGCTCCCCGGACCTAGCGGGAACGGCGCCTTACTGCTGCGTTGAATAACGGGGTTTAATGGGGTTTGTTCGGAGGGCGGCTCTCTGAGCCGCCGAAGAGAAAAAGCGGCGCATCGGGAGATGCGCCCTCCGAAGGTTGAAGCCTTGCTCGGAGGGCGGCTCTTTTGAGCCGCCGAAGAGAAAAAGCGGCGCGTCGGGAGACGCGCCCTCCGAAGGTTGAAGCCTTGCTCGGAGGGCGGCTCTCTTGAGCCGCCGAAAAAATCGGCGCGTCAAAAGATGCGCCCTCCGAGGCATGAAAGGAAAAATTCAACGAAGCAGCACCTTGCGAGACCTTTGACGCTCAAGTTGCCTGAAAGCGCACCCAGCAAGTGCAGCGCATTGGGGAAGGGAAGCGAAAACAGTTAATCTCACCTTAAGAAGGGTGATGGTTATGAGCCTGCCACCGGAACTGGAACAAGTGCGCGCAGAGATAGAGGCGGTCGCCCGCGATTACGGGCTGGACTTTTTCCCCGTCGTCTTTGAGTTGGTCAGTTACAAGCAGATGAACCAACTGGCTGCTTACACGGGTTTTCCCGTCCGCTACCCGCACTGGCGTTGGGGGATGGAGTATGAGCGCATCCGCAAGAGTTACGCTTACGGCTTGCAAATCATCCATGAGATGGTCATCAACAACGACCCATGCTACGCTTACTTACTGTCCAGCAACACGCTGTTAGAGCACAAGATGGTCATGGCGCATGTGTATGCGCATGCCGACTTTTTCAAAAACAACCAATGGTTTGCCCACACCAACCGCAAGATGTTGGACGAGATGGCGAATCACGCCGTCCGCATCCAGCGCTACATTGAGCGCTACGGGGAGGAACGGGTGGAAAGTTTCATTGACCTGTGCCTGTCCATTGAGGACATGATTGACTACCATGCAGCGTATGTGAAGCGGTATGCACCTGAAGCGGAAGACGGTGAAGACCCTGAAGCGCCTGTCTTGACCGTGCCCAAGTTACCCAGCAAGTCCTACTTGGACAAGTGGGTCAACCCGCCCGAGTTTTTGGAGGAGTTGCGGCGCATCCGCCAGCGCAAAAAGCAGGAACGGCGCAGGTTCCCGCCCCGACCCGAAAAAGATTTGCTGCTCTTTCTCATCCGACACGCCCCCCTTGAAGAGTGGCAGCGGGACATCTTGGCGATGGTCCGCGAGGAAAGTTACTATTTCGCCCCGCAGATGATGACAAAAATCCTGAACGAAGGCTGGGCGTCGTTCTGGCACAGCAAAATCATGACGGAGCGCGTGCTGAAGGACGATGAAGTGATTGACTACGCTGACCGCCACGCAGCGGTGACGGCAGCGGCGCCGGGCATGCTCAACCCTTACAAACTGGGCTTGGAGTTGCTGCGGGACATCAAGGAGCGATGGGACAAAGGGCGGTTCGGCAAGGAATACGAGGAATGCGACGACTTGGCGCTGAAAGAGGCGTGGGACAAAAACTTAGGGCTGGGCATGGCGAAGTTGTTTGAGGTGCGGCGCGTCCACAACGATGTCACCTTCATCGACACCTTCCTGACGGAAGAGTTCGTCCGCAAGCACAAACTGTTCACTTACGATTTCAACCGCTACACAGGCGCCTACGAAATCAGCAGCCGTCAGTTTGAAACGGTCAAGAAAAAACTGCTGTTCTTGCTGACCAACTGCGGGCGCCCTATCATCTGGGTCGCGGACGGCAACTATCGCAACCGGGGCGAACTTTACCTGTGGCACCAGCATGAGGGTGTGGATTTGCGCTGGGACTTTGCGGCGGAGACGCTCAAAAACATCCATGCCCTTTGGAAGCGCCCCGTGCATTTGGAGACGGTCAAAAATGGGCGGCGGGTGAGGTTGAGTGTCTTGGACCGTGACCGCGTCCAAGAGGAAGTGCTTTGAGCACTTCAACGGAGGTGACGACGATGAGCGCCATTTCATTGGCGCATTGCCTTTGGGACGCTTTGCAACGCGGGGAGGCGACGCCGTGCGCTAACGCGGAAAACGCTCTCATCCGCATAGCGGCGCGAGCGCACGACGAGTTTTCCTGTGCCGCCGAACAAGTGACGGTGCAATGGCAACCTTCTACTGATTGGCAGGAAACGCTGCGCCGCTGCGAAAACGCCTTGCAAATCCTCCATCGGGCGGTGGCGTTGGTGGAAAACGACGAAACGGAAAAGCGCGCCCTTTTTCGCTCACCTATCTCCCGCGACGCTTATTGGGAAGGGCAACTGCGCGCTGACGAAACGAGCACCACGCTAACCGTCCAGCGGTTACGCCTCGGCGACCGAGGGCAGCGCCAGCCGACGCAATTTTTGGTGACGGTGGAGCAAGTGGCGGATTTCCTTGCGGCACTGCTGGATTGAGGAAAGCGAAACGGCTTTTGGGTGTGCCCCCATCAGGGCACAGCGTTGCTGCGCCCCTGCGGTGATCGCCGTTTGCCGCACCACATCCCGCCCATGTTTGATTCCCAGCAGCCCGAGGTATTGCCCTCTCGTCACCATGCTACACTTGCTGTGCGGAGGTGGACGCGCGATGAAAATCACGGAGGTGCGGGTGTTTGTCGTCAATCCGACAGCGACAGAAAAGTTTGAGGGCATCGGGCATTTGTATCGGCGGGGCGGGATGAACTATGTCGTCGTCAAGGTGCTGACGGACGAGGGTGTTTACGGGGTCGGGGAAGGGACACTCCACGCCAGCGAGTTGGCAGTCGTCGCAGCGCTCAACCACTTGAAGGAGTTGCTCGTCGGCAAAGACCCGCGTAACATTGAAGACATTTGGCACTTTTTACATCGGGCAACTTACTGGCGGGGCGGTCCGATTTTCAAGACCGCCATCGCTGCCATTGACATGGCGCTGTGGGACATCAAGGGCAAATTAGCGAACATGCCCGTTTACCAACTGCTGGGCGGAGCGTGTCGCAAAGGTGTGCTCGTCTATCGGCACGCGGACGGGCGCGACCCGAAAGAGGTGGCGGACAATGTGCGCAAGTGGTTGGAGCAAGGCTACAAGGTCGTGCGGGCACAAATGGGCGGTTACGGAGGGTCGGGCAAGTTGGGTTTTGAGCCGCCTGAACGGGAAGGGTTGCCCGGCACGACTTATTACGAGCCAACCCGCTACCTGATTGAGGTGCCACAACTTTTTGAGTATCTCCGCGGCGAGTTGGGCATGGAAGTGGAGTTGCTGCACGATGTCCACGAACAATTGTCACCGATTGAAGCGGCACAATTGGCGAAACGGTTGGAACCGTATCGGCTCTTTTTCCTTGAAGACCCTGTTTCGCCCGAACACAAAGAGGCGCTGGCGTTCATCCGCTCGCAAACGACGACGCCGTTAGCCATCGGTGAGATCTTTTGCGACCGCGAGCAAGTGCTGCCGTTGTTCATCAACCGCTGGATTGACTACATCCGCATCGCCCCGTTGCATGTCGGCGGAATCACGGAAGCCCGCAAAATCATGGCGTTGGCGGAACCGTTTGGGGTTAAATCTGCCTTTCACGGGGCTGCCGATTTGGGTCCGATTTCCCAAGCGGCGGCGGTGCATGTGCAAATGAGCATCCCCAACTTCGGCGTGCAGGAGTGGACGGACTTTCGGAACATTGCGGTGTTGTGCGACATGTTTCCGACGCCCTGTGAGGTGCGGGACGGTTACGCTTACCCCAACGAAACGCCGGGCTTGGGCGTTGACTTTAACGAGGCTCTGGCAGAACGCTTCCCGTATGTGCCGACCTATATGCCACAAATTCGGCGCGCTGACGGAACGGTGCACGGCTATTGACAAAAAATGTGCGCCCCTGACAGGGAGGTGAACACCGTGACGGCGCAACGGACCGGGTATGTCATCGGCGTGGATGTCGGGACGCTGAGTGTGCGGGCAGGGGTGTTCGCGCTGGACGGGACGATGGTGGCGCACGCCGTTGAGAACATCCAAATCGCCTACCCGCGCGAAAACTTTGTGGAGCAATCGTCGGATGACATTTGGGACGCAACCGGGCGAGCCGTGCGGACAGCCGTCGTCAACGCAGGTGTGCGCCCCGAAGAGGTCATCGGAATCAGTTACGACGCCACTTGTTCGCTGGTGGCGCTGGGCAAAGACTTTCGCCCCATTACCGTCTCACCGACAGGTGACCCGCGCTGGAACATCATCGTATGGATGGACCATCGCGCGGTGGAGTTTGCCGACCGCATCAACGCGACGCGACATCCTGTCTTGCGTTATGTGGGGGGCGTCATCTCGCCGGAGATGGAGCCACCTAAGTTGCTGTGGCTGAAACACAACCTGCCTGCCACTTGGCGCAACGCGGGCAAGTTTTTTGACCTCGCCGATTTCATGGTCTTCCGATCAACAGGGCGCGATGTCCGCAGTTTGTGCACGGTCGTGTGCAAGTGGCTTTATCTGGGGCACGCAGGACAGTGGGACAAAAGTTTTTACGAGCAAATTGGCTTAGCAGATCTGCTAGACGGCGAACGGGTCACCGATGAGGTGCGCCCGATGGGCACCTTAGCGGGTAACCTGACACCTGAAGCGGCGGAACATTTAGGCTTAACGACGGACACGGCTGTCGGCGTCGGCATCATCGACGCCCACGCAGGTGGCATCGGGTTGCTCGGTGCGGTGTGGGAAGACGAAGGTGTGGACGGAACGCCGTTGGAGACTTTGGAAACGGCGTTGGCGCTGATCGGCGGCACTTCGTCATGCCATATGGTCGTCGCACGCGAACCGAAGTTCGTGCCGGGGGTGTGGGGACCGTATTTTGGGGCGATGGTGCCAGATATGTGGCTGACGGAAGGCGGGCAAAGCGCGACGGGTGCGTTGATTGACTATGTGGTCACCAACAACGCGCAAGCGGCGAAGTTGCAACAAATGGCAGCGGAGCAAAAGACGACCGTTTACGGGGTGCTCAACGGCATTGTGCAGCGGCTGCAAAAGGAGACAGGGCTGCAATGGCGGTTGACCCGTGATTTACATGTGTTAGGCTTCCATCACGGCAACCGTTCGCCTTATGCCGACCCTTACGCCAAAGGCGTTGTGGACGGGCTGACTTTGGACACTTCGCTGTATGCCGTCGCGAAACTCTACTACGCCACCGTGCAAGCCGTCGCTTACGGGACACGGGACATCATTGAGGCGATGAACCGACACGGGCATCGCGTGCGGCGCATCTATGCGACGGGCGGCGGGACAAAAAACCCGCTGTGGCTGCAGGAGCACGCCGACATCACAGAAAGCGAAATTCGGCTGCCGAAGGAGCCCGAGGCGGTGTTGTTAGGGACGGCTATCCTGGCGGCGGTCGCAGCAGGCGCCTACCCCGACATCCCGACAGCGATGCGAGCGATGTGCCACACGGGTGAGATTGTGCGCCCGCGCCCCGAAACCTTTGAGTATCACCGCACCAAGTTCGCCATCTACCGCGAAATGTATCAAGAGCACTTGCGCCGACGGGAACGCATGGCGAAGTTTTGAAGCCAAGCACACAAGCACAGGTGATAAGCGATGAGCGTAGAACCGCATCTGTTGGTCATTTTCGGCGCATCGGGCGATTTAATGCGACGGAAGTTAGCCCCCGCACTGTTGCGTCTCGCAGAGCAAGGGTTGCTGCCGGAGCGCTTTGCTGTCTTGGGCTTTGCCCGCACGAACATGGACGACGAGCAGTTTCGCGACGCGTTGCAAGACGCATTGCACGCCACATCCCAAAGCGTGGCGTGGTGGTGGTTGCGCGAACGCTTGTTCTACTGTCAAGGTAACTACGGTGATGCGGCGTCCATGCAGCGGTTGCGAGAATGCGTTCGGCAATTGGACGAACGATGGCGGCTGGACGGCAACCGACTGTTTTACTTAGCGACGCCGCCCGAAGTGTTTGATGACCTTGTGATAGGCATTCGCGAAAGTGGGTTGAACAAGAGTAGCGGTTGGGTGCGCATCGTCACGGAAAAACCCTTCGGCAACGATTGGGAGAGCGCAAAAGCGTTGAACCGTTTGCTGTGGACGGCGTTTGACGAGCGCGCCATTTTCCGCATCGACCACTACCTCGGCAAAGAGACGGTGCAAAACCTGCTGGTCTTGCGCTTTGGCAACACGATTTTTGAACCGCTGTGGAACCGTCGCTACATTGACCATGTGCAAATCACGGTCGCCGAAAGCGACGGTGTGGAGCATCGCGGGCGTTACTACGACGCGGCGGGCGCGTTGCGGGACATGGTGCCCAATCACCTGTTTCAATTGCTGACGCTGGTGGCGATGGAGCCGCCAATCGCGCTGGGCGCCGACGAAGTGCGCGACGAAAAATTGCGGGTGCTGCGCGCCATCAAACCGTTTGAGCCTGATGAAGTGGATGAAGATGTCGTGCGAGGGCAATACGGAGCGGGCGAAATCGCAGGGCAAAAAGTCGTCGCCTACCGCGAAGAGCCTTTCGTCCACCCGCAATCGGTGACGGAAACTTTTGTCGCCCTGCGGCTATTTGTGCACAACTGGCGATGGGAAGGGGTGCCGTTTTACCTGCGGACGGGCAAGCGCTTGCCCAAACGCGTGACGGAAGTGCACATCCAGTTTCGTCCTGTCCCCCATTTGCTGTTCCCGCCAGAGACAGCGGGGCAGTTGAAGCCCAATTTGCTGACACTGCGCATTCAACCTGATGAAGGCATCATCCTGCGGATTGAAGCGAAGGTCATCGGGATGGGGATGCAAGTGCGGTCGGTGCCGCTGGACTTTCGTTACGCCGACTTCGGCACACCCATCCCTGACGCTTACGAGCGGTTGCTGCTGGATGCGATGCGGGGCGACCAGACGCTGTTCATGCGCGCCGACGAAGTGGAAGCGGCGTGGCGGATTGTCACGCCCATTTTGCGCCGTTGGCAGACTTTGCCCCCGCCTGCTTTTCCCAACTACGCGGCAGGCACTTGGGGACCGCACGAAGCCGATGCCCTGCTGCAGCGGGACGGGCGCGAATGGCTGACCCTTTAACCCCCTGCTGCCTTCTATCCCTCGCTCGCTAACTCCTTTACTGCCCCACTTTTTCTATGATGTCCGTTTCTACAAGAATTTTGTCCGTTTTCAACAATACAGCAAGTATTGACAAACTTATGGCTGTAATTTACACTGTTATTAGCAAGTTGAGGCATATAATTAGCAAGTTGGAAGGTGTAGGTCAAGATGCCTTTGCGGACACTGCAACGAGTGAGCCGACAGAATGCCAAGCCGGTCTACTGGCAGGTTAAGGAGATGCTGAAAGCCAGCATAGAACGGGGCGACCTGAAGCCAGGGGAAGTGCTGCCGGGGCGTTTGGAGTTGTGTCGTTTGTTGGGGACCAACCGTCCTGCCGTTGACCGCGCCATCGCCGAACTGGTCAAAGAGGGCTGGCTTATCAGCATCAAAGGCAAGGGCACCTTTGTCGCCGAACCAGAGGCGCAGCGTACTTGGGGAACCCTAACTTTTGCGGTCGTTTGGGCTCACCCTACACCGCAAAGGGGAGGGGCTTTCACGACGAAAGACAACATTTATTGGGGCCCACTCCTTCGGGGCATCAGTTACGCTGCTGGCGATTTAGAGGTGCGGTTGCTGTTCCGCCATTGCCCTCCTGACACTTTCCGTGACCTCTTTCGCGAGGCACGCGTGGACGGTCTGATTGTTTTGGCACCCCATGTGGACGATGAAACGGTGCTCAACGAGTTACGGCGAGACCGTCTCCCCTTTGTGGCGACCTCTTCGGCTTACGAAGACGACAGTCTCCCTTGCGTGGACACGGACAATTTTGAGGGCGTTCGGCAGGTCTTAGAGCACCTTTGGGGTCTGGGGCATAAGCAAATTGCCATCGTTAATCTGGCGCTGCAGAGCACTGATCTGTTGCGGCGGTGGGAAGCCTTTCAGGAGTTGATGGGAAAAGCGGGCATTGCCCTTGACCCGCGATGGACAGTCCTGTCTACGACTTACCGCTGGGGCGAAGTAGACCGTTGGATAGAAGGGGTGGAGGAGTGGCTTTGCTCGGTGCCGTTGCCCACGGCGATTGTGGCAGCGGCGTATGACATGGCACTGATTGTCCTCAAAGCCCTCCAGCGGCAAGGGATTGCTGTGCCCCAACAGGTATCGCTGGTCGGTTTTGATGACCCAGCGTCGGCAGCATTTTTGGAACCCCCACTGACCACCGTCCGTCAACCGTTGGAAGCCATCGGGCGTCGGGCTGTTCAGAAACTTTACGAGGCTTTGCGAGAAGGGGTCATACCTGAAGGGACGGAGTTGATGCCGCCAGAGTTGGTCGTGCGGTCATCCACTGCCCCACCACGGGGGGATAGTTGAACTTCAAGACCTCAAGGAGGTGTTTCACCGTGACGAGGCTTATGCCTTTTTCTCAGCAAGCCGTCTGCCGTTGAAAGGACGCAAACCAAACTATTAAGGGGGTGTCCTGTCATGAAGCGGGAGGCGTTCACCTTGATTGAGCTGCTGGTAGTGATCGCGATCATCGCGATCCTAGCAGCCATTCTGTTTCCCGTGTTCAGCCAGGCTCGCGAGAAGGCGCGCCAAGCCAGCGACTTAAGCAACATGCGGCAAATGGGCTTAGCGACGATGCAATACAACCAAGATTACGACGAAGTGCATTGTCCGGGTGTCAGCAACATCGGTTGGTGGGGGTGGGGGTTCGGCATGGACCCCGGTCCACTCGTTTATTGGCCGGCTTTACTTTTGCCATATGTCCGAAACGCCCAAATATTTGTCTCCCCTAAGTTCGCCCTTTTGTGGAACGAGAATACCGCCCAATGGGTGCATTTTGGAGCTCATGGGGCGTTGGTGATGCGGTTACCTGATGGGCAACGGGCTTTGCCTATTTCTTACGGCGCTGTTTCAGCGGAATGGTTTGGGTGTTGGCCGCGAACGACGGCCTCACTTGATAGCTGGTGTGGTCCAGGTGGGGGTTGGTTTGGTGCGTTCATGCCGGGCTTCCCTTGGAACATCGCAGCGGGTCGGGCTCCCGTACACCTTGCGATGATTGCCCGCCCTGCCGAAACGCGAACGATCGTCAACGCTGTGGACTCCAACCTGAAAGCAGGCGGCGAGTTGGACATCTTCAACGATTCCGGGCAATTTGAGTGGGGGTTTACAACTGTCGCCTATCCCATGACGCAACAATTAGCCTGGACGATCAACATGAATCCCCCCGACCCTGATAAATTTGCGCCGTTCCTGCGATCCACCAACGCCACTTTCGCTGACGGCCACGCCAAAGCGATGCGATGGGGCTATGCTTGCCCTCACGAGTATTCCATTCAGGACGATCAGAGCGTCATTCCCCAGCGGTGTGTTGGACGATAAGGGAGGTGACAGGTGATGCTGCGCCGCGAGGTCCCGACGCCGGTTTTCATCGGTGTCATCCTTGTCGTGCTACTGCTGATCGCCGTGATTTGGGGGCGTCGCCTGCTCGGCGGACCAAAGATGGTCACTATAGAACAACTCCCGCCAGAAGCCAAACAACGGTTCAGCCCCTTTCCCCCTGTCCCACAGAAGCAACAAGGGATAGCGCCTTCAAGAAGATAGCACCGCCAAGGGGGGAGGTCCAAGGAAATGACGCGCCGGGTGTTCTTGCATTACCTAACCGTTGGAGTGGCAAACATGATCGGTTCGGCTGGGAATACCCGGTGCCTTTCCTACACGGATGGTGAGTTTCTGGACGAACTGGAGCGATCTGCCTTCCACTACTTTGTGGAACAGACTAACCCTCGCAATGGTCTGGTGCGGGACCGTGACCGACCAGACGCACCTGCCAGCATCGCTGCAACCGGTTTCGGTTTGGTGGCATGGTCTATCGCTGCCGCCCGTAAATGGGTTTCAGCCGATGCAGCCCTTGATGTCATCCTCGCCGCTCTGCGTTTCTTCGCCCACGAAGCCGAACAGGTCCATGGCTTCTTCTACCACTTCCTTGACTTCCGAACGGGCGAGCGCTACCAAGAAAAGTGGAAGTCCGAGTTGTCTTCGGTGGACACCGCCTGGCTTTTGGCGGGCGTTTTAGTCGTTAAAGAGGCTTTCTCTAGCCACCCACAAATACAAAAGTTGGCAAAGCAAATAGAAGAGCGCGTGGATTGGAGATGGATGTGCGATGGGCAATTGACTCTAACGATGGGCTGGACACCTGAGGAAGGTTTTTTGCCTGCCCGCTGGGATAAGTATGCCGAGCACATGTTCATGTATCTGATCGGGTTAGGCTCTCCAACTTTCTCCCTACCCAAAGAAAGTTGGGACGCTTGGGAGCGCAACTGGACGGAATATAAAGGTTACCGCTATTTGGATTGTCCGCCCCTTTTTACCCACCAATACAGCCATGCCTTTGTGGATTTTCGGAAGTGGCGTGACCGCTATGCCGACTATTGGGAAAGTGCTGTCCAAGCAACCTTGGCTAACCGTCAATTTTGCATTGACCACGCTGATCGCTTTAAAAGTTACGGCTCTAATTCATGGGGCTTGACAGCCTGCGACGGTCCCGACGGTTACCGTGCCTACGGAGCGAAGGAGGGTTGGCATGACGGCACAGTTGCACCATGCGCCGCTGCAGGTTCCCTCCCCTTCGCTCCTCAAGAATGCATTGCTGCTTTGCGCTTTTTCCGCGAGCGGTTTAGCAAACGCCTTTGGGGGCGTTATGGCTTTCGGGACGCCTTCAACTTAGACCGCAACTGGTGGGCGACAGACACTTTAGGCATTGACCAAGGTATCACACTCATCATGATAGAGAACTTGCGTAGTGGTCGGGTTTGGCGTTGGATGGCAAGCGACTCCACGCTGCAAAGGGGCTTGAAGAGGGCCCATTTCTTCTCCCGAACGCCTCATGCAAATAGGGCTTAAACCTTTGTTACCGCCTTCCCCAAAGCAGGAAGGTGATCCTATCTCTCATTCTTTACCGTGCCACGCGGAAAGGATGTAACGCGCCGCACTCACTCTACTGCCCGTTCATCAGGAGCCAACCGTAAATGACGGCGAGGACGAGGTAAGTGCCCCACGCGATAGCGACCGCCAATGCGCCCCACTGAGTCGGCGCAAGGCAAAGAGGTATGAACCAGACCCAAGACAACATCTATTGGGGACCGTTACTGCGAGGTATCAGTTGCGCGGCAGCCGATTTGGAGATAAGGTTGCTATTTCACTATTGCCCTCCCGACCACATCGGCGACTTTGTAAAAACGACAAGAGTGGATGGCGTAATTGCTTTAGCCCCATATGTCGCTCACGAGCCTTTTTTGCGCGCCATGTGGCAGGCAAGAATTCCGTTCGTGGCAACTTCTTGTTCGTTCTCCGATGAAAACCTTCCTTGTGTGGACACCGATAACTTTGCTGGCGTTCGACAAGCATTGGAGCACCTTTGGTCTTTAGGACATCGGCAAATCGCTATCGTTAACTTGGCATTGAGCGGTTGTGACCCCCTACGGCGATGGGAAGCATTTCAGCAATTCATGGATGAAAAAGGCATGCTGCTGAAGCCTTACTGGGCAATCTTGCACCCGGCTTTCCCTTGTGGCTCACCAGAAACGGCTGTTCAATGGATGAGTCACTTGTTAAGCCACATCTCCTTGCCCACCGCAATTTTCGGCGCTACTTACGACATGGCGTTGATAACCCTCCAAGCCTTGCGACGCTGTGGTGTTACCGTTCCTCAGGAAGTCTCATTGGTCGGATTTGATGACCCTGCATCAGCCGCATTTTTGGATCCACCCTTGACAACAGTGCGGCAACCCGTGGAGCAACTGGGACGCCGTGCTGTTCAGAAACTTTACGAATCTTTGCAAAAGGGGGTGAGACCGGAAGGCACAGAATTGCTGCAGCCAGAGTTGGTCGTCCGTTTGTCAACCGCTCCTCCTAAGGAGGAAGCGACACCAAACGACCTTGCTTAGGGAGGTGTTTGACTATGCGCAAGCAGAGACTCTTGCCTTTGTTGCCAGTGTCTGAGAAAAACCCAAGGAGCACTTTCAGGCAACGGTCGGCGTTCACGCTCATTGAGTTGCTGGTGGTGATCGCGATCATCGCGATCCTGGCAGCCATCCTGTTCCCCGTGTTCAGCCAAGCTCGCGAGAAAGCCCGACAA
>BEHT01000004.1 GCA_002898575.1 bacterium HR17 | reverse complement strand
CGCAACTTCAAACTGCTGGACAAAAATTTTCCCGACATCGTTACGAACCCACTCGTCAAAAACGGCGCACAAAAACTTGCCCCATTGTTCGGGGCGAACTGTCCAGTCGGTTACGCCATTTGGTGTTCGTTCAACTGCGGGAATGAATTGAATGAACTGAACGCCTTCGCTTTTGAAAAACCTGTAAACCCGAAGGGGATGGTCGGCGTTGATACGGTTGACGACGCAGAGGATGTTGAACTCAACACCGTGCTTTTGCAGCAACTTGAGGGCTCGGTAAACTTTGTCAAAAGTCGGTTTGCCACCTTTGTCAACACGGTAAGCATCGTGCAACTCTTTCAGTCCGTCCATGCTCAACCCGACCAAAAAATCATGCTCTTTAAAAAATCGGCACCATTCGTCATCCAGCAAGACGCCGTTGGTCTGAAAGGAGTTTTTGATTTTCATGCCGGGTTTGCGATACTTCTGCTGCAACTCCACAGCCTTGCGAAAGAAGTCAAGCCCCATCAAAGTCGGTTCGCCGCCTTGCCAGCCGAAAGTGACTTCATTGACCTGCTGCGCCTCAATGTATTGGCGGGTGAATGCCTCAAGGACATTATCGGGCATGTAAAAACCCGTGCCCTTTTCGTAAAGGTGCTCCTTGCGGAGGTAGAAGCAGTAAGTGCAGTCAAGGTTGCAAATCGGACCGCGAGGCTTAAGCATGACATGGAAGGCAGGGGGTAGGTGAGCATTATCGTCCTCTGTTCCTTCCAACACGGCTTTGGGAACGAAGTTGCGCCGTTGAGCACTGACCATTGCCCATTCACCACCATAAGTGTAGCATGGCGCTTCACCGCTTGCTAAGCAGCGCCCAGCCGCTCCGACCGTGTTCGTCTGCACGACCAAAGAAGGCTGATTCTTTCCCCCACGCTTCAAGATCGCGTGAGGGCAGCCGCTGTCTGACGCCGCGTCAAACTTTGTCTGCCGGCGGGTCACCGACTCGCCTTTGCCACTGGCGCAATTGCGATGTCCACGACCACCCTGCGCCGATCGCCCTCGGCGACACGCCAGCGCAACATAGAAAGGAAAGGCTCGCGGGGATCGCCTTCGGCATCTACTGCCGAGACATCTTTCCCGAACGCCGTTCATGTCGCCCACACCCGCAGCCAGTTAAAGCCACGCCGTTGAATGTCGTCCAAATCGTGCGCGATGAACTCTTTCGGTGCCCCTAACGCGCCGTCGTCTGACCAGTCAGCGTGATTGCGCTGCGTCTCCGCTAAACTGCCTGAAAATGGTGCGGGCGACGCGTCGGATATAGTCCGATGGGTCCCGTAATGCCTTGCGAATGGCGAGCAGATCGGTTCGGACTTTCGTGCTCAAATATCGCAGTGCGTTGATGGCGTAAAGACGCACAAATTCGTTAGGATGCTCCAGCGAATCGGTTAACACGGTCAACCCCTCGCCCAACCCCCAATCGCACAAGGCACAGGCGGCAGCGGTTCGCACCGTCGGCGACAGGTCGTTAAGCATCGCACGCAATGTCTGGGCTAATTGCCGCCGTTGGGTCACTTCCTTAACGGCGTGATGAACGCTCACAACCGCCCAATACCGCACCGCCGGATGCTCGGTCCTTAACGCTTGCAAGTAAGCAGGGAGTGCCTTTACGCCTTGACCGTCCAGTGTCTTCAGGTTCAACAACCGTTCCAAAACGCCGGTGCGGTCAAGAATTGTTCGCCAATCAGGAATAAGTTCGGGCAGTGTCGTCGTTGATGGCAACGGTGTACCCAACCGCCATCGCACCTCTGCGCTGTCGTAGCACCCTAACCGACACGCTTTTGCCACCAAAGTTTCGTCCCTATTTACCGTTACAGGGTGCGTGTAAAGGCGCCAGCGCCCGCGATTGCCGTCAACCTCAATGCGGTAAGCGATGGATGCTCCCTCGGTTGCGCATTCCAACGCAACGGTTACTGCCTCGTCAGATTGCTTTACAACTTTCAGCCTCGGTGTCGCTGTTTTTTGCCACTTACCCTGCGGTCTCATCATTTCTGTCAATTCAGGTTCGGGAATGAGCCCGATGTCTCCCGTTTCTCGCATCCATCGGAGCAGTTCTGCCCTCATCGTCTCAAGCACCGAGCGGTATTGCGGGTCATCGGCGAGGTTGCGGGTTTCGTGTGGGTCAGTTTGAGTGTCGTAAAGTTCCTCAACAGGCTTTGTTGGCAGAAAGAAAAAGCGCTGAACCTCGTTGAGTTTCCCTTCAGCGTTGAGCCGTCGCCACTCCTGCATCGTCGGTGTCTCTTCAGCGTATTCAACTTCCTGAGCGTAAGGCAAATGCGGCGCAAAATTGCGGATGTATTTGAACCGCTTGTCTCGGACCGCTCGGATAATGTCGTAAGTTTCATCCATGCGGTCGCGGGCTGCATAGACAAATTTTCGTGGCGGAGATTTTTGCGGTCCGAGAAACGCTTGACCTTGCATGTGCTTCGGAATCGGGATGCCAGCAAGGGAGAGCATCGTCGGGGCGAAATCAACAAAAGCGATCAAGTCGTCAATGACGCTGCCTGGCTTTATGCGGTCGGGGTCATCGGGATATGCCCACTTGAGGAACTTTTCGGGGATGCGGATGATGAGAGGGACATGAATGCCTGAATCGTAAACCCATCGCTTTGCGCGAGGCAATCCGACGCCGTGATCAGACCAAAACCAAACAATCGTGTTGTCTGTCAAGCCGTCCTCTTCTAACTCCCTCAAAATTTCGCCGACGCGCCTGTCCATAAGCGTTACTGTGTCGTAATGCTGAGCGATATCGCGGCGAACAGCGGGCTCATGTCTTCACAAGTCATCCACAAAAAGTTGGGGCGATCGGAAAGGTGCCTGTCGCTCTCCCCATGTCCGACCAAATGCCCGAGCACCATCGCACCCATCGCGCTGCGGACAAACGCCCGCCGCTTCATCGCGTTAAACACCCCTTCCGCCTTTGGCAAGCGGTTGTCACGGGTAAAAGCGTGCTTCATCTATGTGCGGCTCAGGTTCACCTGCTTCCACCATTCGGGCTTTCAAGCGCTCCCGCAGTTGGGCGGCAATGTCGCGGTACTCGCGGCGCCCCGCCAAGTTCACCAACTCGTGCGGGTCGGCGTAAAGGTCGTAAAGTTGCCACTCCACATAGCGTTCGCTGGCTGGGTCGTGTCCGCCCTGCTTGTCGGGTGCAACGACGCAATACTTCCACCGCTCTGTCCGCAACGCCCGCCCGACCATAGATTCGCTGATCTGGATGAACGCCTCGTTGCGCCACTCATCCACCCTACGCTCAACAAGGGGTAACAAACTTTTGCCTTGCATCTCTTGCGGGACGGGCAAACCCGCTGCGTCCAGCAAAGTCGGCGCGACATCCGTAAGGCTGACGACTTCAGGCACCACCTGCGCGCGGTTGAACTTTGGACCTGCGATGACCAGCGGCACCCGCACCGAACTTTCGTGGGCGCTGCGTTTGTACTCGGCGTTGCGCGTGCGGAAGTGACAACCGTGATCGCTGGTGAAGACGATGACGGTGTCGTCCAAGCGCCCCAATTCCGCCAGCGTGCGCACAATTTCGCCCAAGTTCTCGTCCAATCGCGCGACGCAACCGTAGTAATCAGGCAACTCCTTTTGCCAATCGCCGGGGAACGGACGCAAATCGTGAGGGACGAAAGGGTTGGCGAATTTGCTGGCGTAACCGTCGGGCGCCACAAATCGGTTCCAATCGTTTTGCTGATGGGGCTCAAGGTAAGAGACGACCAGCAAAAATGGGTCCTTGCCGACCTCCCGCAAAAAGCGGATGGCGCGCTGGGTCAAAAAATCAGTGCGGTAGATGCCCGAAAAGCGGAGTTCCTTGCCGTTGGCATCGTAAAGGGCACCTTCGTAAGGGTGCGAAGTGTGCTCCAACACATTGGCGGCTTCCCAAAAGTCCACGAAGCCACCGCGATATTCGGGCGGGACAAACCCGGCGCCCAGCTTGCCCGGTGCCAAGTGCCATTTGCCGATATAGCCGACGATGTAGCCGGCGCGCTTGAAGTGGTGGGCAATTGTCGGGGTGTCAGGTGAAAGCCCGGTTCCATTGCGCCAGACGCCATGCTTCGTTTGATACACACCTGTCCAAAGGCAGGCACGGGCGGGAGCGCAAACGGGTTGGGGCGTGACGGCGATTTGAAAAAGCGTGCCTTTCCGCGCCAGCGCATCAAGGTTGGGCGTCAAGGTCATCGGGCTTCCGTAAACGCCGACGGTGTCCCAACGCTGTTGGTCAGTGAAGAAGACAAGCACGCTCGGTGGACGCCCTTTGCGCTCTTGCCCTGTTGCCTGTCCCCCTTGCGCCCTCACCAATGCCCCCATCATCGTCACCCCCGATCGCACCAAAAACGCCCGCCGTGACGCCAAGTGGGCTCACCTCTCCGTGGCGCTGTCGCGGTTATCGCAGGCGATAGAGATGAACCTCGTAAGGGCGGAAAGCGTCTTCAAAACGCCCGTTGACGACAGGCAACCGGCGATTTTCGCCCAACACTTCTGCGGTCGCGGTGGCAGCGATATCCTTGACCCGAAAGATTGCGGTCGTCGGTGCGTTACGCATGCCAACGGCAAAAAGGTAAATCGCGCCGTTGTAGCGCTTGACCATCATGTGCACGGGCACCTCAGGGTTTGTTGAACGCACTGCCGCTCCGTCAGGGATGGTCGGGCTGTTCAGCACGGGGGCGAGGTCGTGAATTTGGCGATTGATTTGCGTGACGGCGGCGAGCATTTCGGGGTCCTCCAACAGCGCCGCTTCCACAAACTGGGGTTGAAACTGATGGACGAAGTAAACCAGCCCTTGCGACCCGTGAATGAGTGCCATCCACACCTCCGCCCGCACATGATGCGGGGTCGGCTTCCTTTGCAGGTTGCTGATGCGGGTGCATTCCACACAGTTCCAGACAATTTTTGCGCCGTCAGTAGACCTGTTCCAGTTGACCCAAAAGACGAGCCGCGCAACGCCTTTGGCGACATACCACAACAAGTCCTCGTCGTTCAAGCCCGCGACAGGATAGACATCAAACGACACGATGTCGCAACCCTTGACATAAGCGAAGTAATCGTCGGGATGGGCGCCTATCCCGCGCCCTCTCCATAAGTCGTTGGCAACGCCTTGTCCCAAATTGAGCAGGACGGGGCGGTCAGGGTCGTTGGCTTTCATGCGCTTGTAGCGCTCTATGACTTCCCGCGGGGGCACGGGACCGCCGTAAATTTTTTGCCCCGTCTGCGGGTCCTGCCCGATGAGTTGCGCGTTGTCGGGTTCGTCCTGATGCATCCAACCGACGATGATGGGGTCATCGCGGTGACGCAACCCGACCTCGTTCTGTTCGCAAATGACGGGCATACCTGCCTCCCGCAGCAACTTCAATTGCTCTTCTGTCGGACCTTTCCATAAGCCGACATACAGGTTGAACCCTGCCGCCTTGTAGCGGGGAGCGTTGCGCGGATTTTGCAGCCAAACAGCGATAGGGAAAAAGGTCGGTTCGTTCGGCGGACCGAAACGCCACTGAGCGTAGGGAGCGTTTCGGTTGGCACGAGGCGTTTGCGCCAGCATAAGGGTGCCTCCCAACAGCATTGCGACGACCGCACTGATGTGCCGTCCCTGCACTGTTTCCTCATCCTCTGGGCGATCTTCCGCAGTTGCCATCCACTCATGCGCAAGTTTAGCGCAAGCGCGTTAAAGAAGTGACAACCGTGCGAGACACGAACGGGGCTCCGACCTGAGGCTCGTGACAGTGGCAAGATTGAAACGGGTAAAAAGTGTCGGTAGCCGTCAAAGCGCGGCGTTTGAGGGGCATAAAGTGAGGTGATTGCCCATGCCGCTGCGCGCAACTGTCCGCGATGTGGACGACGGTATCGTGTTGGTGGAGTTGCGCGGGAGCGTGGACGCTGCCGTGCAAGATGAGCTGCAGGACACGATAAACAGCGCGATGCGCCGTGCGGAACAAGGACTGCTCATCTCGTTGGACGATGTGGAGTTCATGGACAGTTCGGGCATTGGGGCGCTCATGCGGGCGTGGGGCGAGGCGGAAAACCACGGGCTCATGTTTGCGGTCATCGTCCGTCAACCCCGCCTGCGTAAGTTGCTGGAAACGCTGGGACTTTTAGACACCCTGCCCAACTACTTGACGGTCAGCGACGCCTTGGCGGCGTGGCGCGCCGCAAAAGAACGCGAGCGCGCGGAAGTTGAACCGTTTGCGTCGTCGGTCCAACCCAAGCAACGGGGGGTTGCGCCGGAGCCGCTCGCGCCACGCAAAGCAGAGTGGCGGATGGAATTGACATTAGTGTGTGAGCCGGCGTTGATCGCCGTCGCCCGCTTGGCATGTGCGACATTTGCGTCGCAAATGGGCTTTGGTTTGGACGAACTGGAAGACATCAAGCTGGCGGTGTCGGAAGCCTGCACCAATGTCATCCAACATGCCTACGAGGACCGCACAGGGCAGCATTTCTTCATCGCGTGTTGGGTAGAGCAAAACGCCCTCGTCATTGAAGTCAGAGACGCAGGGCGCGGGCTGCCCCGCGAAGTGCCCACTAACCTCGGCACGATGATCATGCGGGCGGTTATGGACGAAGTGGCATGGCATTCGGCTGAAGGGCAGGGGACGGTTGTCCGCATGGTCAAGCGACGGCGCTGTTGATGTCCATTGGGGGCTGCGGCGATGACTGAATGGCAACTGCGGCAAATGGACACTGACGAGTTGTTTCGGCTATGGAAACAAACGAAGGATATGCGGGTGCGGGACGAATTAATTTTCCGCCACATGGATTTAGCCAAAGCGCTGGCGCGCCGGTTCATGGGGCGGGGCGAACCGATGGAAGATTTGTTGCAAGTCGCGATCTACGGGCTGATCAACGCCGTTGACCGCTATGACCCCGACCGGGGGACGAAGTTTGTCACCTTTGCTGTGCCGACGATTTTAGGGGAACTCAAGCGCCACTTTCGGGATGCCGCGTGGACCTTGCACCTACCGCGTGGGTTGCAGGAACTTAACCAACGCGTTTACAAACTCATGGACACGATGACCCAAACGCTGGGGCGCCCCCCGACGGTAGCGGAGTTGGCGCAGGAATTGGGGGTCAGTGAGGAGCAAGTCATTGAAGCCATTGAGGCTGCCGGCGCCTACGAAGCCTTGTCGTTAGAGCAAGAGTTGACAAACGATGAGGACGACAGACCCCAGTCGCTCAGCGATGTGTTGGTCGCGTCAGAAACTGAAGAAATGGAACGCTGGCAAAAGCGGCAGTTGTTGGCGGAAGCCATGAGCGTCTTGGATGAACGGGAGCGCAAAATCGTGGAAATGCGCTTTTTTGATGACTTGACGCAGACACAGATCGCCCAGCGGTTGGGGATCTCGCAGATGCATGTATCGCGGTTGCTCCGACGGGCGTTACAGAAAATGCAGGCTTACATGCGCGGACGCTATGCAGATAGCGGTGATGCCGATGCAACCGAGACGCGCTGAACGCGTCCTCACGGGCAAACATGCGCCGCTAAGTGGTCCTTGGACGCCAGAGCAGGTCAAATGGCTGCGACGCATCGGTATCGTTGCGCTGGTCGGTGTAGTGGCGCTGTTTCTCTGGAACATCCGAACGATTTTGCCCCTGTTCCTTTTGGGATTATGTGGGGCTTACCTGTTAAACCCCCTCGTTGACCGCCTGGCGAAGCAAGGGCTGCCCCGCACCCTAGCGATTGTCATTGTCTTCACGGTCTTAGGAATGGCTGCCCTGAGCGTTTTGATACTTGTCGTGCCTCCGTTGATAGATCAGGCGACGCAATTTGTGCAAGCCTGTTTGCCTCCCAAAGGGCGCTATTACCTGTTGGCGCAGCAGTTGCTGACGACCGTAGAGCGCCGTGCGTTGCGCGGCGATGTTCCGCCTTTTATAGAAGAATCTGTGCGACAAATGTGGGAGCAGATGGGCAAATTTCTTCTGGGGTTGCTGCAAGGGACGCTGGCGTCCCTTTCAGGGCTGTTTTCCTTCGTGTTGTTGCCCTTGATCGTCTTTTATGCGCTACAGATTTTTGACCCGATGCGGAACCGGTTGCGGTGGTGGGTGCCTGCGGAGTATCGGGAAGCCTTGGCGGAGTTAGTGCGCGAAATAGAATCGTTGGTCGGGCGCTATGTGCGCGGTTACATGGTCTTGTGCCTCGCTGTCGGTGTCGTAGACACCCTCTTCTTGTCGGTCTGTCAATGGGTATTTGGTATGGATTTCGCTTTAGCCATTGGGGTGTTGGGAGGAGCGCTCTACGCTGTGCCCTACTTTGGGGCGATCATCACGACAGGCGCGGGTGTCTTGGCAGCCTACACAACGGCTCAGCACCATCCGATCGCGTGTGCTGTTACCGTTGCCGTCGGGCTTATCGGCATCAATCAACTGTTTGACTGGTTCATCATGCCGCGCTTGGTGGGGCACCGTGTGGGCTTGCATCCCTTGACAGTCCTCTTCGCAGTGATGGCGGGCGGCACGCTGATGGGGGTGCTGGGTATGTTGTTGGCTGTCCCGGTTGCCGGCGCGATTAAATTGACCTTGCAAGCCCTCTTCCCGTATCACTTTTTGCCTGACACAGAACAAGAGGACGCTGCTAAAATGACGGTGACGCACCACTCTGAGGGGGGTGACAAAGCATGACGCGCCTGTCCCGCCGTGACGCGTTGAAGTTGGCTGGCATGAGCGCTGCATTGGGCGGTGCCGGCTTGCTCGGTTGGCAATGGGTGCGCGACCACACAACGGGTCAAGCCGCCGCTGCAGATGACCTGTTGCAAGTGCAGGTCAAGCAAGTCTACAACGACCCTGTCGGGGCGCGCGTGGTCATTTTAGCCCCTGATAAAGGCGACAAAATCTTGCGCGTGTGGATCGGCGAAGCGGAAGCCTTAGCCATTGCGGCAGTCCTCAACGGTGTTTCATTTCCCCGCCCCATGACGCACGACTTGCTCTACACCGCCATTCAGGCGCTCGGAGGACAGGTGGAGCGTGTGGTCATCACCGATTTGCGTGACAACACTTTCTACGCGACCCTGACCTTGCGCACCGAGAAGGGCTTGAAAGAAATTGATGCCCGCCCGTCCGACAGTATCGCTTTGGCGCTGCGGGCGAAAGCCCCTATCTTCCTGACGCCCAAAGTGCAAGCCGTTATGGAGCCGATGACCGAAGGGGAACCTTTGCCGACTGCACCGTCGCGGCGTCAACAACGCGGTGTCCGCGCGTGAACCGTGACAAGAGGGGCTTTGAAGGTGCCCAATATGCCTTTGGCAGGGCGCGTTTTCCTCATCGTGTGCGCGTTGACGATCTGCAGCACCGTTACCCTAACAGCGCCAAGTTGTTCATGAGTAGGTGACGGTGACGCGATGAACGACCGCTTTCTGCGGGCTTGCCGACGACAGCCGGTGGATTGCACGCCTGTTTGGTTCATGCGACAAGCGGGGCGCTACTTGCCCGAATACCGTCGCCTGCGGGAGCGCTATTCGCTGATGGACCTGTGCGGCGATCCCGAGTTGGCTGCCGAAGTGACGCTAATGCCGCTGCGGCGCTTCGCGGTGGATGCCGTCATCATCTTTGCCGACCTCATGACGCCGTTGGAAGCGATGGGCGTCCGTTTTGAAGTGCAAGAGGGCATAGGTCCGATTGTTCCCACGCCTATTCGTTGCGGTGAAGATGTCACTTGTTTGCGGGTGCCCGAAGTCGATGAAATTGCACCCGCTACCGTTCAAGCCATTCGGTTGGTCAAACGGGAGATCAACGGCGTCCCGCTTATCGGGTTCGCGGGCGCCCCCTTCACGCTGGCTAGCTACTTGCTGGAAGGCGGTCCGTCCCGTGACTTCGCTCAAACGAAACGGTTCATGTTGAGTGAACCGCAGGCGTGGCACACATTGATGGAAAAACTGACGGAAACGGTCATCCGCTACCTGACGGCGCAAACGCAAGCAGGGGCTGACGCCGTGCAAATTTTTGACAGTTGGGTCGGTTGCCTTTGCCCCGACGACTATCGGGCGTTCGTCTTACCGCACATGGAGCGATTGTTTGCAGCGACGGCGGTGCTGAATGTCCCGCGCATCCACTTTGGGACAGGCACAGCAACTTTGCTGTCGCTGATGAAGCAAGCGGGTGGTGAGGTCATCGGGTTGGACTGGCGCATCCCGCTGGACGAAGCGTGGCGGACTCTCAACTTTGAGGTCGCCGTTCAAGGCAACTTGGACCCCGCGACGCTGCTGGTAGACTCTTTTGAGGTCATCGCGCAGCGGACGCACGACATTTTGCGCCGTGCCGGTGGACGGGCAGGGCACATCTTTAACTTGGGGCATGGCGTCCTCCCGCAAACGAACCCCGACTATGTGGCGCGGCTGGTGGATTTGGTTCACGAAACGACCGCTAAGAAGTGAACAAAAGGGTGAACTGCCGGTCAGTTATCGTGGCACTGGCGGGAGAGGTCGCCCTACTTTGAGGCGCAAATTCATGCGGTCTACAAATCTGCGCACACTTTGACGGGTGATGGCAGCCATGACGGCGCGGCAAGAGGCGGAGTTGTTGCTGGAAAAGGCAGCGCAAACGATTGTGCGCCGAGGCATGGAAGTGCCTGCCATCCTGTTTTTGGAAATGCATAAGCCGTTGGCAGGGCTGATCGGCAATGCCGTTTGGCTGACGATGCCCCTTTGGGCGCTCTTTTTCGGCGTGGCGACGACCAACGAGTTGGGGGCGTTGTTGTCTGAGCCGCAAAACATTGAACGGCTCATTCGGCGCATCGAGCAACTGCGCGAGGACAAAACGACGACCCATCGGGGTGGCGAAGATGGAGCACGCTGATTGGAGCACGCTTTACCCTTGGCTCGTTTGGGCTCTGACGATCGTCATCGGCGTCGGCATCCTACTGGCATCGCTGGGCAAGCAACTACATATCCGCCGGTTGCCTGCGATTGACGCCATTGAAGAAGCCGTCGGACGGGCGACGGAAATGGGGCGTCCGATTTTGTTCGTGCCGGGGTTGGCGGATGTGGATGTGCCGACCTTTCAAGCCATCGCCATCGCTGGGCATGTCGCCCGCCTCGCTGCCCGTTACCGCACCCGCGTCTTGATGCCTGTCACCAACACGGTCGTTCTGACGATGGCGGAGCAAGTGTTGCGTGAAGCCTACGCTGAGGGCGGAGCGCCGCAAGCCTTTCGGGCGGAGGATGTGCGCTTCCTCTCTGGAGATCAATTCGCTTTTGCATCGGGTGTCGTCGGGTTGATGAACCGCGAGCAGGTCGCCGCCAACTTTTTTTTCGGCGTTTTTGCCGCTGAATCTCTCATCTTGGCTGAGACGGGGCAAACGCTGGGCGCCATTCAAATCGCCGGCACTCCCTCGACCTTGCAAATTCCCTTTTTCATCGCTGCTTGCGACTTCACCGTCATCGGCGAAGAGTATTACGCCGTCACGGCTTACTTAACCCGTGAAGCGATTCTGTTGGGCAGCGTGTGGGGGCAAGACATCTGCCGAATCGCCCTTGCAGCGTTGATTCTCGGCACGACCGTCGCTCAACATTGGTTGCCATCGTCGGTCATGAAGTTTCTGAAAGGGTGAAGGAGGCGTGAGGGCATGTTCCAACCGGTGCAGGACGGGACGATCAACTGGCTGTTTATCGGTGGCACTTTGGTCGTTGGCGGCGGTTTGCTGGCGCTCCTGCACGGCTTCGCCCCACCGGTGCGCCGCTGGGTCATTGCAATCTTGACTTTCTTGGCAGGGCTTTACTTTGCCTTGGAGTTTTTCATGCCCCGCCACAATGTTTTGACCCCTTGGCGCGATTCGGTAGCCGACCTTCTTCAAGTGCTGGCGGCGTTCACCTTCGGGTTAGGGGTGCTCAATCAATTTCTCATTCACGGACGCAACATCCTCCACAGAACGCCCAACTGGCCTTTCAGCGTCGCTTTTTTCTCCGGGTTTCTCTTGATGTTGGGGACGGGGTTGCTGCAGCACTACGCCCCACATTTTCTCGCCGCTGTCCCTCCGCAAGGGGCTATCGGGGTGCTGGGGTTTTGGGAAGCCGCATATCGGGTGCTGTTTGAGGGAGCGCTGCAAGCCCTCAGCGCTACCGTCTTTGCCCTGCTTGCCTTTTTCATCGCCAGTGCTGCCTACCGTGCGTTCCGTATCCGCACTTTGGAAGCGGGGTTATTGATGGTGACAGCGACGATTGTGATGCTGGCAAATGTGCCTATCGGGCAGCAATGGTTGACGGGTTGGATCCCCGAGGAGAGCCCGTGGGCATGGTTGCGGCTGGAAAAACTGGCACATTGGTTACAAACGCAGATCAACGCCCCAACGATGCGGGCGATTTTGTTTGGCTTGTGGGTCGGCGCCTTGGGTATGGCGTTGCGCATCATACTGGGTTTAGAGCGGTCGTTTACCATCGGCAGGCAATAAGCGGTTACTGGTGATGCGATATGGGTCAACTGACTCAATGGCTCGTTCGTTTTCAAGCGATAGACCGGCGGGTCATTTACTTGCTGGTGGCGATGTCACTGGCTTTGCCTATTGTGCTCCAATGGAGCATGCCCCAGATTCCGACGCCGCCGACGCGGCAATGCTACGAAGCCGTTGAAAAAGTGCCGCCCGATAAGGTCGTCTTAATCGCCGCTGATTTTGACACGGGAACGGTCGGCGAAAACGGTCCGCAAGTACAGGCGTTGTTGGAACACCTGATGCGCCGCCGCAAAAAGTTCATCATCATGACGCTGATTGCCCCACAAGGTCCGACCCTTGTGGAACTCTACGCTCAAAACCTTGGCAAGCGTTACGGCTACCGTTACGGGCGCGACTTCGTCAACTTGGGTTACATCCCTGGCGGTCAACCTGTTTTGGAACGGCTGGGGCGCAGTATCTGGGAAACGCGCCCGACGGATAGCAAACGCATTCCGCTCACCGAATTACCCCTGATGGAGCGCGTCCGGTCAGCGAAGGACATCGGACTGGTCGCTTTGTTTACGGGAACCGGGGTGCTGCCATGGTATGTGCAAACTTTCTGGGCGCAGTTCAAAGTGCCGCTGGTGGAAGGCTGCACAGGCATCATCGTCCCTGAACTGTTTCCTTACTTGGAAACGAAGCAACTGGCGGGGGCATGGTTGGGTCTGAAAGGAGCGGCGGAATATGAGCGCTTGCTCAACACCAACGGGCTGGGCATGCGGGGTATGATGGCGCAATCTGTCGCCCACGCCTTCGTGCTGTTCTTGATTTTGCTGGGCAATGTGGGGATGCGGTTGGCGCGCTCACAGTCCCCCCGCCAGCGCTTGTGAGGTGGTAGCGCGTGTTACCCGTCGTCCCAGAAAGCGCGGTCAATGTTATCGTCTACTGGCTCGGTGTCGTTTGCACGCTCAGTATCTTCACCATCCTTTACGGTGAAAACCGCCTCTACCGGCTCTTTGAGCATTTTTTTATCGGCTTAGCCGTCGGCTACGGGCTGTTCATAACTATCCGCGATGTCCTTGACCCTGTATGGTGGCGGGCAATGGCGACGGAAAGCAGCGGCACCGTGTTTGCCTTTGACAAGTCGCCGCAGATGACCGGCGTTACGCTGGACACGGTGGAGAAGCGGGAAGGCGAAGGGGCATGGCGCTGGTCACCCCGACAGACGCCGCGACTGCGCCTGACCAAAATTGCCGGTGAGTGGGGCGCGCCCAACTACTTGAAACTTTGGCTGCGGCTGAGCCAACCCGTTCCCGATGGGCATGTGACCCTACGCCTTCACATCACCAATCCTGACGCGCGCAAACCCGCGACGATGACTGCCACCATCCCGACGGATTTTGCGGGTTGGCGTGAAATCACGCTGCAGTTGCGTCGCGATTTTCAGGTGCAGGGCAATCCCTATCGGCGGTTTGAAAAAGTCGGGCGCCACCGGGTCGTCGGCATCGTGACTGCCGTTGACTTCATCGCCGACGAACCTCTTCAACGCTCAGGCGCTACCGTGCACTTGGACGCGTTGCGCCACTGCATCGGCTACCGGTGGTGGTGGGCAGGCGCGCTCATTTGGGGCTTGATGTTCTACACGGTGCTTAGCCCCCGCTTGGGCTGGATGAGCCGCATGGCGCTGAGCGTTTTGATGGGCTTGCAGGCAGGTTACACCTTCAAGGCTTTCGTCCTAGAACTTGGACCGCAAATCGCTGACTCGTTCCGCCCTCTCGTTCCGTCCGCGAAGCTGACGATGGCGGCAGCCATTAACAACGCGATTTTCGTCCTCGTGCTGCTGTGCGTGATGACCTATTTCTTTTTCAGCATTGAGCATCGCCATCCCGCCATTCGCGCACCGGCAACTTTGGGGCGATGGCTGCTGATGCTGACTTTCGGCATCGTCTTTGGCAACACGGTCATGGGACGCTTCTCACTGTTCATCGGGCGCTTAGACTTCCTCATCCTACAAAGCCAGATACCTTTCACCGTTCCCGTGCGCGCGTTAATCATTGCGCTCCTCGCCGTCGCCATGTTTGCCCTCGCGATTTGGACGGTTCAGCGTGAACAACGGAAGCAAGGTGGCACCTGATGGCGTGGCAATGGCTGATGTTTTCCAAGCACCTACAATCGCTGGACTTTGAGCGGTTGGGCGATGTCGTCGCCGACATGGGCTTTGACGGTGTGGATTTGACCGTGCGCGGCGGTGGGCACATTGAACCTGCCGACGCTAAAACGCACTTGCCCCTCGCCGTTAAAATGTTGCGCCGCTGCGGCTTAACCGTGCCGATGATCACGACCGCCTTTACCGCTGCCGAGGAACCGTTCGCGGACGCTGTGTTTGCCGTCGCTGCCGACAACGGTGTGCGGTTTGTCAAGTTGGGTTATTGGCGCTACCACAAGTTCGGGACATTGTCCCGATGCGTGGACGCTGCGAGGCGGGGGCTCAACGGCATCGCCCAATTGGCGGAACGCTACGGCATTTGTGCCGTCGTCCACACCCATTCGGGCAACTTTTTGACGGCATCAGCGTTTGTGCTAGCGGAACTGCTGCGCGATTTTTCGCCACACACCGTCGCCGCTTATGTAGATGCAGGGCACATGTTCGTGGAAGGCGGTTTAACGGGTTGGCAGCAAGGCTTGGAGGTTGTCGCCGACAGAGTGCGGGTCGTCGCCTGCAAAGATTTCGCATGGATGCGGGACGGCGAACGATGGCACGCTAAAGTCGTTCCTATCGGCGACGGCATCGTCCGCTGGCAGGAATTTTTCACCTGCTTGCGTTGCATCGGCTTTGACGGACCGCTCTCGGTGCACAGCGAATATCAGGGTGCAGGCAGTTGGCGCGATTTGTCGCTGGACGAACTCATCGCCCAGACCCGCACCGATTTGCAGCGCCTAAAGGCTCTCGCTTCACCACCGTAGGAGTAGGAGACGCAAACCTGCTACCCCCTGACATCGTTCCGCGATGCACCCGCGACAAACCGCCGCCATCCGTCGCGTCGGGGCGATGTTTTGCCGATAGCGGCTTGCAACCGCACCGATTCCCGACGGACAAAGGTGCGGGCATCTTTGGGCGTGCCCGACGGCGGCTGCAGCAGCAGTTGCCTCAGGATTTGGAGGTGCGCCCGCTGCAAGTTGTGCCGCTGACTGTTGACTGCTGACGGCGCACCACCTAGCACTTCTGCCCAAACGGCGTTCGTTAATCGCTTAAATAACTCGCTCATCGGAAACGGTCCTCGGGTGCGTTGCTCCATGTCCACCAAGCGCACAGTATCGTCATGTGGAACACGCCATTGAGCGCCCGCCGTTGCAGCGTAAGGATGCGCTCATGCAGCGGGCAGTCGGGACGGTCAACCTTTCTCGCCACATCCATGCCCCCCATGCCACCAGTTTTCCAAGCCGAGTTTGTTCAGCGAGGATGGCGAAACCGCCAATGCGTCGGGCGCAAATACGAAGCGCTTCAACAAATTCAGCGCTTCACGCTATGCAGCGGGCACCGGCACGAAAGGCGGTCGTCCTTTCGGGTCATCGGGGAAATTGCGGTGCAGGTATTGCCCACCGATGTAACGGCTCAATAGAAAAGCGGCGTAAGCGTAATCGCCCAGCAGGGTGATGAAGCGCGTCGGGCGGCAGCGAACTGCTGCCATGAAAGTCGTGGCGTAAACCGAGTGTGTGTCCGACTTCGTGGGCGACCAATTGCCGCAAAAACGCGTGCACATAATCGGGCGGTGGTTCATCGGGCAAGCGGTCGCCACCTAAACTCATCCAGCGCATCATAAAGGACGGCGCTCCGTCGCCCGAAACTGCAAGTTGCGGCGGACAAGGGCAACGCGATCGCCGTAGCGCCGAAAGCCAAACACAAACTCGTCCATCATCGTGGCGCTATAAATGCCTCGCGCGCCTATTCCACGCTCCAAAGTAATGCCGCAGATAAACGGCTTGCTCAACTGCCGTTTGCGCGAACCGCGTTCGTCCTTGCCTCGGTTGTGCTGAGTTTGCCCCTGACGATTGTGCAACGGTTGACAGCCAAGCCATGGGTGCTGCTGAAATTTTGATATGCAATCGCCAGCGCCAAAATTGGGACGGTGATGGTGGATGCGTTACGACCTGCACACGCACACCCTTTTCTCCGATGGTCGTGACAGCGTTTGGGAGATGGCACGGGCTGCCGATGCCGCCGGTTTAGATGCCCTTGCATTGACCGACCATTTGGAGGCTGACCGCTTCGGAACGCCCATGACCGATTGGGTTGATGCCTTTCTGCGTGAAGTGGAAGCAGCGCGGGGCAAAGTTAAAGTCCGTCTCTTAGCGGGCGTGGAGGCTGCCCTACTGAATGTGCAAGGGGCGGTGACCGTGACGCCGGAAGTCTATCGGAAAGTGGACATCGTTTTGTGCGGGATTGAGTGGGGCACGCGAGGCATCGCCCTTAATCCCCCCGACAACCCTGTCGCCTTCCAGCGCGTGTTGGTGACCGCCTACGGCAACTTAGCCCTTAACCCCTTCGTGGATGTCATCGCCCATCCCTTCAACTTGGGGCGTTTCCCTCTTAAGTTGCCCCTCAATCAACTGGCGACTTCAGCAATTCGGGAGATTGCCGCCGCCTTCAGTGAAGGCGACAAAGCTTTTGACCTGAACAACACCCTTTGGTGGTGGTTTCCTGACACGACACCGCAGCAAGTGTTACGCCACTACGCCCGCATCGTGGAAGAGTTTGCCGATGCGGGTGTGAAGTTCGTCTGTGGCAGCGATGCTCACAGTTTGCATGGCGTCGGCAATTTGACTTGGGTCGCCCAACTCATTCGCCTCGTCGGGCTGACCGAAGAGCACTTTTTGACCTTAGAGCAGTTGCGGGAGCGCCGACTCCGCCGCTTGCTTTAGCATCGCTATTGGAGACTTTTACCGAACTCGGCGACACCCCTGCGGGAGAAAGCCTTGACGATGCTCTGGAGAAACGCGTTAGTCTCAGCGGTGGCTCCATTGCGTCGGTTCCCTCAACCACTTTTGCGGGCGCATCCCCCTGAAATGGCGGTCGGTTACAGCCCTAATTGGTCGGCGATAGCGGCTAAGGCGGCGAGCACATTGGCGATATGCGCTTCAAGGGGGATGCCCAGTTCTTCAGCGCCACGAGCGATGTCTTCACGGCTGACTTTGCGGGCGAAGGACTTATCCTTCATCTTGCGCAGCACAGTGTCCACCCTGACCTCGCTCAGTTTTTTGTTGGGCATGACCAGTGCACACGCCACGATAAACCCCGTCAGTTCATCGCACGCAAATAGGGCTTTTGCCATCAGGGTGTCGCGTGGGACACCTGTCCAGTCAGCGTGCGCCAAAATTGCGCGCACCATGTCATCGGGCAAGCCTTTTTCGCGCAGGAATTGGGCACCTCTCTGGGGATGTTCGGGCGGTTCAGGACAGCGCTCATAATCCAAGTCGTGGAGCAACCCGACCAAGCCCCACCGCTCTTCGTCTTCACCGAATTGACGGGCATAAAAGCGCATCGCGGCTTCTACCGCTAGCAAGTGTTTGCGCAGGTTCTCGTTCTGAATCCATTCGCAAACCAACTGCCACGCTTCATCTCGCGTCACACGGTGCACCTCCATTCAAAGTTTTCAGCACATTGAACTGCGACGATAGATTTTTCCGCACTTGCTCCCCGATGCCAGTTGGGCGGCACTGTTGTCAATAGTGGTCGTTTGTCACAGCGGTCGCGCACTTAGTTTGCGATTTCTATATCTTCAGGTTCGCCCGAAAGTGCCCCTCAAGTTGCGGAGAGCGTCTGAGGCGTTCGTCGCTGGCTGCGGAGGAGGTGTTGTTGTCTTGATTGAAAACGCAAACTGCCGTTAACGGCAATTGACGGTCAGCGACCGCGCGGCTCATGTTACTCACTCCTTTTAATTGTCCGATGCGTCAGCAAAAAATTTTTTGGGAAGTATTGACGGTCAGCAGTTGTTGCGCTATCATTAAAAGCGCCACGAGGCGACATCGGCAATTCACACTTCCTGTGCTCCGCGCCTGTTTTTGTTTGCTAAAGGTGAACGATGTTACCGAACTCTTTTCGCCTGTGCGGGAGGTGAAACGAAGGTGGCGAAGGTCAACCCGCTCATCTTTCGGCAATACGACATTCGCGGCATTGCAGGGGAAGATTTGACGCCATCTGTCGCCCATCTCATCGGTCGCGCCTACGGGACATTGTGTCGGCGCAACGGCATCACGCAGGTCGTCGTCGGGCACGATAACCGCAAAAGTTCGCCTGAGTTGCACGCAGCCGTCGTTGAGGGTGTGAGCGCATCGGGTTGCGATGTCGTGGACATCGGTGAAGTCGTGACGCCGCTGCTTTACTTCGCCTGCCGCTATTGGCGCATTGATGGTGGCGTGATGGTGACAGCGAGCCACAACCCGCCACAATACAATGGCTTCAAGTTGGTTTGGGGGCACGGAACTTTGTTCGGCGAGCAAATTCAGCAGTTGCGCCAAATGATTGAAGCCGAAGATTTTGAGCGAGGAAGCGGTGTGGTCACTCAACGAGACGCCTTTAGCGATTACCTTGCATGGGTGACAGAGCGTATCAAGTTGGGTGAGAGTAAGTTGAGGGTTGTCGTGGATTGTGGCAACGGGACGGCGAGCCATTTTGCGCCTAAACTGTTGCGAGCACTCGGTTGCGAAGTCGTTGAACTCTATTGTGAGTCTGACCCAAACTTCCCGCATCACTTGCCTGATCCTGTTAAACCCGAAAACTTGCGGGATCTGATCGCGAAGGTGCAGGAAGTGGGTGCAGATGTCGGGTTGGGGTTTGACGGCGATGGCGACCGCTTGGGCGTCATCGATGATCGGGGCAACATCCTTTGGGGCGACCAACTGATGATTTTGTTCAGCCGTGAAGTGTTGCAAAAACATCCGCAGGCAAAAATCATCGTGGAGGTCAAATGTTCGCAAGCCGTCCTTGAAGATGTCGCTAAACATGGGGGCATACCGATTTTGTGGCGAACGGGGCATTCGTTCATCAAAGCCAAAATGCACGAGGAGGGCGCGTTGCTGGCGGGTGAGATGAGCGGGCACTTGTTTTTCGCTGATGAGTATTTCGGCTACGACGACGCCCTTTACGCCGCGTGCCGTTTGCTGCGCATCTTATCGCACACCGACAAACCGCTTTCAGCGTTGCTCGCTGATGTTCCGCGCTACTTCGCTACCCCCGAAGTTCGCGTCCATTGCGACGATAATGTCAAGTTTGATGTCGTCGCAAAAGTCGTTGAACACTTCAAGCAAAACGGTTACAAGGTCATTGATGTGGACGGTGCCCGAGTCGTCACTGATGAGGGTTGGGCGCTCGTTCGCGCTTCTAACACTGAACCTGCCTTAATTTTGCGCGCGGAGGGGAAAACGCCTGAAGCGCTGAAACAGTTGCACCGCCTCGTCACAGAGGCGCTGAAGCCGTACCCTGAAGTGTATCTGGACGAATGGCTGAAGGCTGCATGAGGGCTTTGGTAAATGGGAAGTTCAGCAGGCGGATGAACGAAGTGGAGAGATGTCGTATCGGTTAATTCGGACACTGTAAAACTCAAGGGCAGTCAAGCGTCTGTCATCCCAACAAGCTTCAACGCCAACGGCGGCAAAGGCATAGAAAAAATTGTCTGACCTGCCCAATTGCCGATTTGCTGACTTCCTGAAAAAGTCAGCGGAGGTGACGGAAGATGGCGGAAGCGAAGCAAAAAATGAGAGCGACTTATCCCGAGCCGCGCAAGGAACCGCCGGAACCGCTTACCGTTGAGAAACCTTGGGGTCGGTTCATTCAATATGTGCTCAACGAACCGGTGACGGTGAAAATCCTTGAGGTCAAAGCGGGCGAGCAGACGAGTTTGCAGTCGCACCGCCACCGTAGCGAGTTGTGGGTGGCGTTAGACGATGGGGCATGTGTGGAAATTGAGGGGCGCATCCTGCGCCCCCAGCCGATGGAGATGGTTTTCATCCCGCAAGGGGCAAAGCATCGGCTCATCGGGGAAGACAAAACTTACCGCGTGCTGGAAATTTCCTTCGGCTACTTTGACGAGGACGACATCATCCGATACGAGGACAAGTACGGGCGCATTTCGTAGGGACATGCGTTAGCCCTGTCCGCAAAATCAAAGGCGAGATGACCGAAGACACGCTAAGTCAAGGGGAAATGTCGCGAGAGAACCCGTGAAAGAGGGAGGTGATGGCGATAATGCAGGCGTTGGTGTTGGTTGGCGGGTTCGGGACGCGGTTGCGTCCGCTCACTTACCATGTCCCAAAGGCGATGGTGCCTATTGCCAATGTCCCGTTCATTGAGCGGTTCGTTGATTACCTTGAAGCCAACGGAATCACGCACATCGTCTTCGCGATGGGTTATTTGCCCGACCCTATCGCCAATCACCTCGCCAAACGCAACGGCAAAGCCAAGTATGAGTTCGTTGTGGAAGAGCAACCGTTAGATACAGGGGGCGCTATCAAAAATGCTGAGCCGTTGTTAGGCGACCGCTTTTTCGTCTTCAACGGCGATGTGCTGACCACCATCCCGCTACGCGAAATGTTGCGGGCGCACGAGCAAAAAGACGCTTTGGTGACGATTGCACTGACAGCGGTGGATGACCCCAGTCGCTACGGCGTCGTCGTGACGGACAACGACGGGCGCGTGCAAGCGTTCGTTGAAAAGCCGCCAAAAGAGACAGCCCCCAGCAACTTGATCAACGCCGGCATTTACCTTTACGAACGGGAGGTGCTTCAGCACATTCCAGCGGGGCAACCCTACTCGGTGGAGCGAGGGCTTTACCCAAAGTTACTGAAGATGGGAGCACCCTTTTACGCCGTCGCATTCCTAAACGACTATTGGCTGGACATCGGCAAGGTGGAGCATTACCTACAAGCCAACTTTGATGTCCTGAGCGGTAAAGTGCCCTTGCCCGTGCGGGGCAGGGAAGTGCAGGGAGGCGTGTGGATCGGTGAGGGCGTTCAGATTGCCCCGACAGCAACAGTGCGTCCGCCTGTTTTGTTGGGCGACGGGTGCATCGTCGAGGATGGGGCGACGGTGGGCCCCTTTGCAGTGCTGGGTCATCGCGTTATAGTCAAGCGTGGCGCGCAGGTGCGTGAGGCGGTGCTGTGGGATGAATGTGTCATTGGCAAAGGGGCCATCGTCGTGCGCTGCATTTTAGGGGCGCAGTGCGAAGTAGAGAACGACGCTGTCGTTGAACCTGACCGCGCTTACGGCTGTGGCGAGCGAATCACGGCGGGCGTTGCAGCGTGACGACAAGGAATGGGCTTCAGGCGGTCGCCGAAGTGCGGCGGGGTTTTGGAGTGAAACCTGTCGGACGGAGGTGATCGCAATGGTCGTCGGGAATGCCAAGCGAGAGGCAGCGGCGACGCGTGTCGCTCCCAATGTCGGATACATCGGCACATATGTCCCGCGAGAATGCGGTATCGCCACTTTCACAGCCGATGTCGTTAAATCCGTCCATGCGTATCCCTTCGTCGGTGAACCTTATGTCGCTGCGATGGTTAAACCCGAAGAAGATTTGAGCCGATACCGATATCCAGTTCGCTTTTTTGCTCGTGAAACCAGTTACGGCGACCATGTTCGGATGGCGACTTTTTTCAACGAGATGCCCGTCGCTGTCGTGAACTTGCAACACGAGTTTGGCATCTTTGGCGGTCGCGATGGCGAGTTCATTTGCGTGACGGCAGATTTGCTCCGCAAACCGTTGGTCACGACATTGCACACCATTATGCCCGCCCCGCACCCGAACCTCCGAGAAATCACGCGCCATCTGATTGCCCGTTCGGCACGGGTCGTTGTGATGAACCCGATGGCATTCGAGTTGTTGGTGAACGATTACGGTGTCAACACCCGCAAGGTGGTGCTCATCCATCACGGAGCGCCTGATGTGCCCTTTGATGGGCGCGAGGAAGCGAAGCGGGAATTAGGGTTGATGGGGCGCTTCGTTATCAGCACTTTCGGACTTCTCAGCCGCGGCAAGGGGCTGGAGTATGCCATCCAGGCGTTGCCGCCAGTCGTTGAAAAGCATCCCGATGTGCTTTACCTGATTTTGGGCGAAACGCACCCGAATGTCCGTCGCCATGAAGGCGAAAGTTACCGCGAGGAGTTGGAGGCGCTCGTGAGGGAGTTGGGTTTAGAGCGGCATGTGCAGTTCGTCAATCGCTACCTGACGAAGGCAGAACTTATCCGCTACTTGCAGGCGACGGATATTTACCTGACGCCTTACCTGAACCCGAACCAGATCGTCAGCGGGACGCTGGCGTATGCGATGGCATCTGGCAAGGTCATCGTTTCCACGCCCTACTTGTATGCGCAAGCGCTATGTGCCGAGGGGCGAGGGATTCTGGTCAACTTCCGCGATGCACAGTCCATCGCCGATGCGCTGATGCTGTTGCTGAACAACCCGTCATTGCGGGCGGAGATGGAGCGACGGGCTTACGCCTTCGGGCGCCAGATGACTTGGTCAGCGGTGGGCAAAAGGTATGCCGAACTGTTCGTCGCTGTCGCTCAAGAACATCGCCGCCCTTGGGCGTTCTTTGCCACGCCTTTGCTGAAGCGAACGACGAAAGCGCCGTTGGCGCTGGCTGAAACCGCAAAAGCGTTGTAAAAGGGTTGGGGCGCCCTAGTGCGCCCCAGCCGTTTTCTGCCATCAATGTGTAGGTCAAGGGACAGGTCACCGTGGGAGCGGGCGGACTTGTCCACCCGCAAAACACAAGGTGGTGAAAGGGCGATGACGGCAGTTGACATAGCCCAAATCAACTTGAGCCACTTACGGGCAATCAGTGATGACACAGGGGTTTTGCAGTTTACTCTCTTCGGTTTGCCCGATCCCAAGTCGGGTTACACGACCGACGACAACGCACGGGCGCTGATCGTCGCGGCGCTGCACTATTCGTTGACGGGTGATGAAGGGTCATTGGAACTGGCGCAGCGTTACCTTGCCTTTTTGCGCTACGCGCAACGCGACGACGGTTGGTTTCACAACCTAATCGGCTACGACCGCCACTTCCTTGACGACATCGGTAGCGAGGATTGTTTCGGGCGAAGTTTGTGGGCGTTGGGGACAGTGCTCAACAGTGGGCTGCCTGAACCGATGAAGAAGGCGGCTTTGGCGATGTGGGAGCGGAGCCTGCCCAACGCAGCGCGGTTGCGCCATTTGCGCCCCAAGGCTTACGCGCTCGTCGGCATTTTTGAAGCGGCAAAAGGGTTGGGCGTAAGGTGTCCGTCCCTGTCAGGTTTGGTGCGGCAATTGGCGGACGATTTGTGTGTGCATTACAACGCGCACGCTGACCGCAATTGGCGCTGGTTTGAAGATACGATGACTTACTCCAACGGTGTCTTGTGCGACGGGTTGTTGCGGGCGTATTTGCTGACAGGTAGACGGCGTTACTTCGTCATCGGGTTGGAGGCGCTCCAGTTTTTGAACGCGGTCTGTTGGGACGACGAGCGCAATTGCGTGAGTTTGGTCGGCAACCGAGGGTGGTATCGCAAGGGCGGGGTGAAGGCAGAATTCGCGCAGCAACCCGTTGACGCCATGTGGTTAAGTTGGGCAAACGGGACGGCGTGGCGCATCACGGGCGATGAAGCGTTTCAGATGATGGCTAACGCCAGCGTGGAGTGGTTCTTTGGACGCAACCTTGTCGGGGCAACCCTCTACGACCCCGCGACGGGGGCATGCCACGATGGCTTGGAGCCGCACGGCGCCAATGAAAATTGCGGCGCTGAATCCACGATTTGTGCGCTGTTGACGCTGTTGCGCTGCGGGCAGTGGGCTTCACCGTGCCCCGAGAGGTAACGATGCGCAAGCGCTAGAGCGTTTGCGCCGCTCATCAAGGCGCTAAGGTAACGAGGAGCGAAGGCAGTTGCGCGAGGGCGGTGATGCGGGGACAGGGACAATCAGGCAACACTTCACGCCAGTCAAAGAACACGGGCACGATGCCCGCCCGTTGCGCCCCGATGACATCGTGCCAAAAGGAGTTGCCGACATGCACGGTTTCATCAGGGACAACTTCCATCTGCTCCAAGATGAACCGGAAAAATCGTGGGTCAGGTTTGGCGTAACCGACGACATCGGACAGGAAAATAGCGTCCACAAGGTCGGTGAGCCCCAACGCGTTCAGCCGTTGTGTGTAAGTCGGCGGGGCATTGGACGCGATGGCGAGGCGGTAGCCCTGACGGCGCAAAACGGTGAGCGTTTCTACGGCACCATCCATCAAAGTTTCGGTCTCGTATTGCGTCTCCACGAAATCCCACAGCAGCGCAGGGTCGTCCAGTTTTCCGAAGACGCCCATTGCCCGCAGCATCGTCTGCACCGCTTCCCGCACCGTTTCGCGGTCCAGCATCTGCCCTTCCTGCGCGGCGGCGATGAAGAAGCGCTCAACAGCCCGTAAGCCTTCCCGCGCCGTAGCGAAATCGGGAACGGGCGCCAACCCGAAGTGTTCACAGGCACGCCGCAACCGCTCTTCGCGGGGCGGAACGCCGACCGTCAGCGTTCCGCCTGCATCCAGCAGGACGAGGCGGATGGCAGGCATCGGTGACATCGCCCCTTTGACGGGCTACTTTTCAGGCGGACGGTTTTTCACCCTTGCGACGGAGTTCGCGGCGGAGCACTTTGCCGACGGCGGATTTGGGCAACTCTTTGACAAACTCTATTTCGCGGGGCACTTTGTAACTGGCGAGGTGGTCGCGGCAGAAGGCGATAAGTTCCGCTTCCGTCGCCGTTACGCCTTCCTTGAGGACGACGAAGGCTTTGACCGTTTCGCCCCGCACAGGATGCGTGACGCCGACGACAGCGGCTTCCAGCACTTTCGGGTGCTGATAGAGGACTTCTTCTACTTCGCGTGGGTAGACATTGAACCCACCGACGATGACCAAATCCTTTTTGCGGTCTACGATGCGGAAGTATCCCTCAGGGTCCATCGTAGCGATGTCGCCGGTGTAGAGCCAGCCGTCTCGCAGCGTTTGCGCTGTTTCGTCGGGGCGGTTCCAGTAGCCCTTCATGACTTGCGGACCTTTGATGACCAACTCGCCTGCTTCATTCGGGGGTAAGGTTCGTTCGCCCGTTTCCACATCCACGATTTTGCAGTCGGTGTCGGGCAACGGCAGCCCGATAGTGCCGATGCGGTTTTCCCCGTCCCAAATCGGGTTGCAGTGGGTTACGGGCGACGCTTCCGACAAGCCGTAACCTTCTACGAGTTTTGCCCCCGTCGCTTTGACGAACCGCTCGTGGACTTCTAACGGCAGGGGGGCACCGCCCGACACGCAGACCTTGACCGACGAGATGTCAATGTGCTGGCGTTCGGCGGAGTGGGCGACAGCAGCATATAGACTGGGCACGCCAGGAAACAGCGTGACTTTATGTTGGGCGATGGCTTTCGCCGCCTCCGTCGGGTCAAAGCGAGGTAGCAAGACCATCACGCCTGCCTTCAAAATCGCCAAGTTCATCCCGACGGTCATGCCGTAGGAATGGAAGAACGGCAAGATGCACAAAAACACCTCTTCGCCGTCTTTCAACCGCGCAACCCACGCCGCAATCTGGTGGGCATTAGCGAGCAGATTGAAGTGCGTCAGCATCGCCGCTTTCGGCAGCCCCGTCGTCCCGCCCGTGTATTGGAAGACGGCGACTTGTTCTTTGGGGTCAAAGTCCACGCGGGGCGGGCGCGACCCGGTGCGCAACAGGGCTTCCAAGTCATGGGGTTGCACGCCCGTTGGGATGCGGACTTCGCCTTGTGGGCGCGTTTTCAGTTTGACAAAGGGGCGCATCAGCAACGGCACATACGCTGCCAACGATGTGACAAGCAAATGGCGCACCGCTGTGTCCTTGACCGCTTCGGCGGCTTTGTCCAGCACGGGTTCAGCGGCGACCAAGACTGTTGCGCCGCTGTCTTGCAATTCCGCCCGCAACTCGTGGGTCGTCAGCAACGGGTTGAGTTGAACGACGATGGCGCCAAGACGCACGGTGCCGTAGTAGGCGATGACGAACGGGGGCATGTTGGGCATTAGCAATGCCACGCGGTCGTCTTTTTGAACGCCCAACCTCGCCAACGCGCCCGCAAAAGCGTCGGCGGCGTCGTTCAACTCGCGGTAAGTCAGTCTGGCGCCGAAGAAAATCGTCGCAGTCGCGTCGGGGAACTTGGCGGCTGTGTCGCGCAGCAGGCTGTCTAACGGTCGGGTCGGGTAGGTGAGGGATGGCGGGATATCGGGGGGATACTTCGCCAGCCACGGTCTGCTTTGCGTCACCATCGGGCATCACCTTCTTTCACCAAGCATTTGAGCAGAGGCGGGGAATTTTGCGCCCCACGAATTTTGCCGACACCGCTGATCGCAACGCCGGCGGTCGTCATGCCGCCAAAAACTCTTCGCCCTCCGCAAGGTGTTGGCGCACGACCTCGTCGTTCAGTTCCACGCCTAAACCGGGCGCGTCGGGCACAGTGGTGAAGCCATCGCGGATGAGCGGCTTTTCGCCGACAACCAAATCGTCCCACCATGGGACATCAACGGCGTGAAACTCCAGTGCCAAAAAGTGCGGGACAGTCGCACACACATGGCATGCCGCAATCGTGGCGATGGGGCTGGCGACATTGTGGGGCGCCAGCGCCAAGTAGTAAAGGTCAGCGAGGGTCGCAATTTTCTGCGTCTCGCGCAACCCGCCAACTTTAGGGATGTCAGGCGCCACGATATCGCATGCCTGCTTGACAATCAATTCGCGAAACTGGTGCGCCGTGTAGTGGTTTTCGCCCGTGCAAATCGGGACGGGCGAGGCGCGTTTGACTTCCGCCAATGCGTCTACATTTTCGGGTGGCGTCGGGTCCTCCAACCACATCGGTTTATAGGGTGCGACGGCTTCTGCCAAGCGGATGGCGTCGCGGGTGTTGAACCGCCAATGGCAATCCAGCGCCACTTCCACTTCGTCGCCCACTGCTTCCCGCACCGCAGCCACCAAATGGGCGAGGTAACCGATTTCCGCGTTGGATAGCGTGCGGTTGAGGTAAAGGGACGCCGGGCGATAGCGCGACGGCGCCCCGTCATCAGTGGGCGTTCGGTAAGGCGTCGGGACATCCAAGTCAAACTTGATGGCGGTGAACCCTTTGGCGACGGCTTGCTTTGCGCGTTCGGCGTAACCTTCAGGTGTGTAGTCGGGTTTGCCGTCGGGTGTCATGCCCGCATGGCAATCGCAATAGATGCGGATGCGGTCATGGAACTTGCTGCCTAGCAGTTTCCACACGGGCACGCCCAACGCTTTGCCGGCGATGTCCCAGAGGGCAATTTCAATCCCGCTGAGGGCGGTGACGACGGTGCCCGCTTGCGAACCGCTGCCCGATAGCAAGCGCAGCAAGCGGTGCATGAGCCCGTCCACCTGCGTCGGGTCGTGTCCGACCAAATACGGTTTGAGGCGGACGATGATGTCTCGCACGCCGATGCCCCAATAGGCTTCACCAACGCCCGTAAGACCTTCGTCTGTCAAGACTTTGACCAGCACCCAGGGGAAGTTGCCCCGCACGACACACGCTCGCACATCGGTAATTTGCACCGTCGCCACCTCCGAGCCAGTCGGGGTCAAGGCACCGTTAACATTATGTCGCTACGACGCCGATAACAGGATGGTGAGTGCTGCCGCCAGGAAGGAGGGCGCAAATGGGCAAACGGCGACCACCTTGGCGGGGACGACTGCAGCGGTTCGCTGACCGGGCGCCCGTCGGGTTCTTCACAGCGGATGCTGATGGACGCATCACCGCAGCGAATCCCGCGCTCGCCCACTTGTTGGGTTACGCATCCCCGACACTCCTTTACGGAAACCGCTGGGACCTTTGGATCGCCGACGCTGCGATGGGGGAAGAGTTGCAAAGGCAACTGGACACGCAAGGCTCCGTGGGTCCCTCATTCACGCCGTTGCGCCGTGCGGACGGAACTTGCTGCTGGGCGTCTCTGACCCTCTGGCAGACACGGGACGGTGGCTGTGAGGGTATCGTCGCTGAAGGATGGTGCGGACAAGCGGGGCTGATATCCGCCTTGCTGTCGGCGTTGCCCGTCCGCCTCGTTGTGTTAGACGCCAACGGCACGATTGTAGCAGTCAACGATGCGTGGCTGCAATTTGCCCGCGAGCAAGGACTCCAAGACTTGTCCCGCGTCGGGGTCGGCGCTAATTATTTGGCGGTGTGCCAACGCGCGGCAGCAGCAGGCGATGAGTTGGCAGCCCAGGCACTTGAGGGGTTGCAAAGCGTCTTAAGCGGCCGATTGCGCCAATGGCAGATGGAGTATCCCTGCCGCACACCGCAAGGCGAACTGTGGTTTCTGATGTTTGCGGCGCCGCTACCTCTTCCATCTGGTGGCGCAGTGGTTGCCCACTTTGATATCACTGACCGACGGCAAATGGAAATGGTGTTACGCCAACGCCACGATGCACTGACCCTGCGCCAGCGATGGTTGGAGAAAGTCCTACAATTGGGCAAAGAAATCAGCCGCACTACTGACCTTACCCAATGCTTGCACAAAATCGGTGAGAGCGTGCGGCACGGTTTGGATTTCGACCGCGTGGGCATTTTCTTGTATGACCCTAGCAACGACCGCTTCGTCGGCGTCCTCGGTGTTAGCCGCACCGGCTCATGGGTGGAAAGTTTTCGGCTCATGGAAGGTGAAGCAGAAGGGGCGTTGCGGCAGTTAGTGGCACATCCTGACGGCTTTCTTTACATAACCAACTACCACGCCACTTTTCGCGGTGTGGCAGACCCGGAGATGGAAGGCGTCACCGAACATGCTGCCGTCGCGATGTGGACAGGCGACACGCCCGTCGGAGTCTTGTGTGTGGACAACCTGCTGACGCAGCGCCCGATGGCGCCGGAGCAGTTGGAGGCGTTGCGGTTGTTCGCCGGCTACGCCGGCATCGCCATCCAAAACGCGCGATTGTGGCAGGAGCGACAGCGCTACTACGATTACGCTCAACGCGTGTTGGAGTTGGGCAAGGAAATCAGCCGTGTCACGGATTTGCGCGCTTGCCTGCTGCAGATTCGTAACGCGGTCGTCAACGGGCTGGGGTTTGACCGCGCAGCCGTATGGCTTTACGACGAAGAACGCGACATCTTTCGTGGCACTTACGGCACATCGCGCACTGGCGAACTGACAGACGAGTGGAGTGAGACGATTCCACGCGAGGGCACTCACACCCTGCGCCGCGTTTTAGAAGAGCCTGACGGCTTCGTCTACACGCCCAATTACTCGCAGCAGTTGAACCTGCCGCCTGACCATGCCATGTTCGGCGTCAACGAGCATGTTACCGTTGCGCTGTGGGGTTGGGGTAAACCCATTGGCGTGCTGTGTGCCGACAACTTGCTGACGCAGCGCCCGATGGCGCCGGAGCAATTGGAGGCGTTGCGGTTGTTCGCCGGCTACGCCGGTATCGCCATCCAGAATGCTCGGCTCTGGGAAGAGCAACAAAAGCGGTCAGCGCAATTGGCAACGCTCAATCGCTTGGTGCATGTCGCCAATCAGCGGCTGGACCCTGTCAGTATCGTTCGCATCGCTGTGCAGGAACTGAGCGGACAGTTGCCTGAGAGCGGGTTGGTGGCAGTCGTGCGGGATGTTGCGGGGCAGCAGTGGCAGGTCGCGGCAGCGAATGACCGAGGGATACAAGTTTTGCGCCATCTCGGCGTGTCGCTGGGCGACACCCTGACGCCCGAAGCGCTGCCGTCCCTTGAAGACGGCGTGTTGGTTTGGACGGCGGAGGACCAATGCCCATGTCCGTTGGGCGACGCAGCCCGCTTTGCGGGCTGGGCTGCCGGGGCGATTTTTGCCATCACCTTCGGTGAAGAACCGCTGGGGGTGCTGGCGGTGTTTTGCCCCGAGACCGAATATCTTGATGCGGGTGCGCTGTCCTTTCTGCGGGCGGTCAGCGACCACCTCGCTGTCATCCTGCACAACGCCCACCTGTTTACTCGGTTGCAAAGCGCTTACGAAGAGTTGCAACGCACCCAAGCGGCGCTGCTGCAGCAGGAGCGGCTGCGGGTGCTGGGGCAGATGGCGAGCGGTATGGCACACGAAGTCAATAACGCCCTTGTACCCATCTTGGCATTTGCGGAACTGCTGGAGACCGTAGACCATCCCGCGCTGCGGGAGGCTGCCGTCCACACCCGCCGAGCGGTGGACGACATCGTCACAATGGTGCGCCAATTGCAAGCCTTCTACCGTCCCCACCATCAGCAGGAAGCGTTGGAGCCGGTCAATTTGAACGAAGTCGTCCAACAGGTCGTGGAGATGACCCGCCCTCGCTGGTATGACATGCCCCAGCGAGAGGGGGTGACCATACGGCTTATTACAGCCTTAGACCCCGACTTGCCGCCGATCGCAGGCGTAGCAGCGGAGCTGCGGGAAGCCCTGACCAATGTGCTGTTCAACGCAGTGGATGCCATCGTCGCCAAAGGGGCGCGGTCGGGCGAGATCACCATCCGCACTTATCGCCACGATGGCGTCGTCGTGGAAGTGCAAGACACGGGCGTTGGCATGGACGACGACATTAAGAGCCGCTGCCTAGAACCTTTTTTCACGACGAAGGGTGAGCGCGGCACAGGACTGGGGTTAGCGATCGTTTACGGCATCGTCCAGCGCCACGAGGGGCGTTTGGATATTGAGAGCCGTCTAGGGCAAGGCACGCTGGTGCGGCTGTGGCTCCCTTTGCGGGTGCCGATGCCTGCGGCGACCCCGCCGGTCGAACCGACGGTGCCGTCCCTGCGGGTGTTGGTTATTGACGACGATGCCCGCGTTCGCGTCATCTTGCAGACGATGCTGCAGCATCTGGGGCACCGTGCCGTGACCGCCGGCAGCGGGCGGGAAGGGCTAGCACGGCTGGAGGAAGCGCTCTCGCGGGGCGACGCCTTTGACATGCTTATCACTGACTTGGGCATGCCGGAAATGAGCGGCGAGGAAGTCATCGCGCGGGTGAAAAGGGTGTTGCCCCATTTGCCCGTCATCGTCCTGACAGGGTGGGGGCGGGAGCAGGCTCCACCGACAGCGGACGGCGCCCTTGGCAAACCTGTGCGGCTGCAGGAGTTGCGCCGCGCCATCGCTGAGGTGTGGCGCAAAACGCGATAGCGTTCACAACGATGCCAACTGCATCGCCGCGCAGGGGAACACGGCGATGCGACAATCGTTGCCGTAACGCTGGCGCAACCGTTGCACGACCTCCCGCCAACGATGGCACAGCGCCGTCCCGTCCCAACCCCATTGCTCCAAATCGTGGGGGCTGACGCGAGGCGAAAAGAAAAGGCGCTGCGGTGCCGCGTTCGTTCGCTGTTGCGTGGAACGATTTTGTGCCCCCAACCGCATGTGGGGTCCTGCAAGGTAGTGCGTGCCGATTCCCTCGCTGCCTGCCGAAACGATGACGATTGTGCCGTCCTTGTGGACAACTGGGCGATGGGCGCTGGCAAAGGGCGCGAAGGCATTGACCCACTGGTAAAACTCGCTGTCTTTCGGATACGCCGACAAAACGGCGACATCTGCGTCGTCGGGAACGGGCGTCGCGTAGACGCGCTGCGCTGACTGGCACCCGACCCGATGGGCTTCAACAAAGTGACCGACAAAACAGCCGACGATCTCGCGTTGCGGGTTGAGCACGACATTGACGATAGCGTCCAATCCTGCCATCGCCGCCACTTCTTCCATGTCGCTGCGGGCGATGTTGCCTTCCGTCAGGGCGATGCCCTTGCGGAACCCGTTGTCGGGACGGTGGTTGTGGTAGATGCTCTCAATGCCTGCAACGCCGGGCAACACCAACTTAGCGCCACCGCCAAATCCCGCATGTCCGTGTGGCAGGATACTCCCGACGCAGATTTTCAAGGCGGCGCGCAAAAACTCGCGGTTCAGGTAGACGGGCGTGCCGTTGCGGGTCGTGCCGAGGTAGTCCAAGTTTTCAAACGGGCAGTGGTTTTGCACCCAGAAACGGGCGACGATGTCTTTGCCCAACTTGCGCTCCATCTGGTCGCGGTTGAGCGGATGATGGGCGGCGATGCCGATGAGGATGCGGATGCGTTCCGTCGGGATGCCGCCGTCAACGAGTTCGCGAATAACAAAGGGCAACAGGCGAGCAGCGGGCGTGGGGCGGGTCAAATCGTCCACGACGATGACAGCATCGCGTTTGCCCTTCGCCAGTTCCTGTAAGCGAGGCGTGCCGATGGGATGGTCAAAGGCACGCCGCAATCCCGCATCGCCGATCTCCTTGCCCCCCTGTGGTAAACACATCTTCACCTGCCATCGGGGCAGCAACGGGAGCGCCACATCTTTGTCGCCATACCAACATCCCCACCGCACCCACGCTTGAGGGTGCATGGGCGGTCACCACCTTTAGCGCCACACCTGCGTGTCGCGCTTACCCGACCCGATATTTTTGCCCGATGTCGTGGAAGGAGGCGCCCCGCTTTAACTCTTCACGGGCTTGGCTTTCCCGCTGCACGATGTCTTCGGCTTCCAGCAACACTTCAACGGCGATCTCGCGCGGGACGATGATCACGCCGTCCAAGTCGCCGAAGACGAAGTCGTAAGGGCGCACTTCCACGACGCTGGTCAGTGACCCGCTCATGAAGATGGGCTGGTTGATTTCCAAGATGCGTTGGCGGGCTGCCAGTTCAATGGGGCTGGTGTAGCGGCAAAAGGCTGCCCACGGTCGCCACGCGCTGATTTGCAGCTGCTTGGTAGAATCGCGTAGCCCGCCGTCCACGACGACGCCGACACAGCCCTTTGCCGCACACGCGTGTGCCGTCAATTCGCCAAAATGGGCGCTGGCTTGCTCCTCGGAACTGTAAACGATGACGCTGCCGGGAAACACGCCGTCAATGGGGTTGGGCGGATGTTCGCCTTCGCGACGCGGGCGCATGACGGCTTTGACCGTCACGGCTGCCCCCGCCACCACCATGTCGGGACGGATGGGTTTGATGGACGGATGCAACACTTGGTTGGGCAAGCCCCGTCGCTCCAGCACATCGTAAATCGGTCCGCTGTAGAGTCGCCGGTAGCGCGCACACAATTCGTCCAACGGCATCCCGTAATCCCAACCGATGTCCGCCATCGTTCAACCCCCTTTATGCGTTGGCGCGTCCCGCAAAAGGTTGGCGCGCTCAAACCCTGAGCGACAGGTGAAGCGACCTGCGGCAAATTTGGAAGCGGTGATGGCGTATGTTCACGGGCATCGTGGAAGAAGTCGGTGAAGTCGCCAAAGTGGAGCGCAAGGGCATGGCTGCCCTGTTGGGCGTTCGGACGAAGTTCGCCCGCGAGTTGAAGGACGGCGACAGCGTTTGCGTCAACGGCGTGTGCTTGACGGTCATCGCCGTGCAATCGCCGCTGTTTTGGGTGGAAGCCGTTGAAGAGACGATGGCGCGTACCAACTTGGGCTTTTTGAAGGTCGGCGACAAAGTGAACTTGGAGCGGGCGCTGCCCGCAACGGGGCGGTTGGGCGGGCATTTCGTGCAAGGGCATGTAGACGGGACGGGCGTCATCGCCGGCATCACGCCCCGCCTGCGTTCCAAAATCATGCGCATCCGCACGCCCCAAGAGTTAATGCCCTTCATCGTGCCCAAAGGCTCCATCGCTGTAGATGGTGTCAGTTTGACCGTCGTGGAGTGCGGTGCGGATTGGTTCACCGTTTCGCTCATCCCCTTCACGCTGGAACACACGACTTTAGGGTTGCGTAAAGTCGGCGATGTCGTCAACTTGGAAGTAGACATCCTCGCCAAGTATGTCCACCACCTGTTGCAGGGTTGGACACCACCGCCTTCCGGCGACCGTTTGCGCCAACTCTTATAGGGCGTGCGACGACTCCTTGCCCCTCACAATCCCCACCGTTCGTTAATGGGGCGTTGGTAAGCGTCCACCGCTCCGCTGAGCACATCGGCGACGCGCACGGTGCGTTTGGTCGTCGCCGCTTCGTAGATGGCGATGGCAATGGCTTTGGCTTTGAGCCCATCTTCCGCTGTCACTTCGGGCGGACGATTGTTTTGCACGGCGTCTACGAAGTCGTAACACTCCAGCGTGAATTGGTCGGTGATGCCGTGCGGGAACAGACGCTGCCACGCCTCTTCGCCGATGGCGGTGCGGAAATCTTGCGCCAAATCGCTCAACCGTCGGACGCGTCCGTTGACATGTTGCACCAACGCCCCGCCGACGGGACCGTGAAAGGCATCGCCGACATCCACCACCGCTCCTTCGGTGGCGTAGTAAACGACATGGGTGAAGCGATGCATCGGCGCTGCCGTGCTGTAACTCCAAAAGCCCATCACACCCCGTTCAAACTCCAAAATCGCCATCCAAGTGTCTTCGCGCTCGTCCGGGACTAACTCGTCGCCTTTGCGGAAGAAGCGCGGGACGAGTTGCTTGGTGACAGCGTGCACCTGCTTCACTTCGCCGAAAAAGTAGCGCACCGTGTCGCAAAAGTGTGCACCGCTGTCTAGCACCAGCCCGCCGCCAGACAACATGCGGTCAACGCGCCAATGCCATGCAGGTTCGCGTCCTGCCGGGGGCGGCGGGTTGTGGCTGACTTGGATGGCGTAAAAGAAGGTCGGCTCACCGATAAGTTTGCTTTCGTTGAACAGCCAGAACGCCGTCCGTTGCGCCACGCCCCGCCGAATTTGCTCGGCAGTCGCGGCGAACTTGCCCCTTCGCTTGGCAGCCTCCACGATGGCTTGCGTCGCCTTGATCGTGACGCCGACCGGCTTTTCCACCATGACATGCAAGCCTGCTTCCAAGCAGGCGACAGCGATGACATGGTGCAGGTGGTGGGGCGTGATGATGTCGGCGGCGTCCACATTGCCCGCTTCGCCTTTCAGCAGCGCCTCGTGGTCGGTGTAAACGCGCGGGCGTTTGCCCTGAAAGCCTTCAATCGCCTCGGCGAAACTTTCCGCGTTGGTGACCACAGGGTCGCACACCGCCACGATTTCCACCTTGCCAGGTTCAACCTGCTGAATGCGTTCGTAACCGCGCAAGTGGGCTCGGGCGATGCCCCCGCACCCGATGATCGCCAACCGCACCGTCCGTTGAGCGTCACTCACCGTCTCATCCCTCCTTGCCGGTTGAGGAGCGTCCGGTCTGTGTGACAATCGGGATCGGGCAGCAGTGGCGTTTCATAACGGCATGACGGGGTATCCCTTCTGCGTGATGAACCCGACAACGGTGAAGATACCCGCCATCGTCAAGTCGCCCAACACGATGCCCAAAAAGAACGGGCGCAATGCCCGATAACCGCTCAGACCGCCATAGCGCACGATGACGGCTTTTGCCAGCCACCCCAGCAAAATCATCAGCCAAAACTGCTCCATCGCCCAACCGCGACAGACAATCCAACCGACGGGATGCAGCGGCGAGGAAAAGTGCAACCGCAAAAGGTAAAGCCCGACGAAACCCGTTAAACCCACGACCATGCCTGTCACCCGAAACATGTTGGGTGGCACAGACGGGTCAATGTATTGCGCCGCCAGCATGTAGGGGTAATTGGCGTGCCAAGAGAAAGTCGCTGTCTTCGTCAGCGTGACCGCGCCTTTGGTGTAGCCCAACTTGAGCCACGCGTAAAGCGACACGAACGCCGCAAGCGCGACGGCAACCCCGCCCCACGCCATCAGCAGGCGCTGCCGCACACCCGCCAGTTGCGCCATCTTCATCGCGTTGAGCAGCGACGGCATCAAAACTTCTCGTTGGTCGTAAGTGAAGGCTTCCTGCAACAGGCACATCGTCAGGATGCTGCGGGCGTCAAAGCGTTTCGTCCCGAACAGGGCGACGACAGGGTCAAAGGGCAAAATCCGCATCTGCACCATGACCATCCCGCCGTTGGTCGCAATCCAACTGACAGCGAGGTAGAAGCCGAACGCCATCACGAGGAACGTCGCCGCTAACAGCGCGTTCATGCCCAGCGCCACCAAAACAGCAAACAGCCCAAGGGTCGTGACGATGAAGCCCCAAAAGGCGACGGCGTATGGCAGCGGTTCGTTGGTGTCGTCAACAGGCGCGCCGTTGGGCGCTTTAACGAACGGCAGGGCTCTGGCGAGCACTTGCTTCCAGTGGTGGCGGGCAGCGTAACCGATAATGAGCAGCAAACCGAGCACCGCACCGACTTGCTGATACTGCACGAAATCTGTCGCCGAATAGCCTAACCCCGACCAGCCGTAGTAGGCGAACACGAGTTGTTGCAAGCGCTCCAGCGCATAGAAAAACCAGAGGCTGAACGACACTTCGGTCGTCAGCAAGTAGGTCAACCCGATGGCGGCAGGGTAGATGTGCAAGCCGGTGCCCGCAATGGCATCAAACGGGAAGCCGGCGATGTATTCGCCCAAACTGCGGAAGCGGCGAATGGCAGGGACGCTCGGAAAATAAGTGTTCAAGCCGCAAAGGGTGTGCAGGAGCGCCGACGCAAAGAAGCCGACCCACAAGGGCATGCTGTAAAGCAGTGGGGGCAACCGTTTACCCGCAGCGGGTTCACGGGTCAACTCGTAAGGCAATTGCACCAACGGGAAGGTAAATTGCTCCCGCTCCATCCATTGCCGTCGCAGCAAAGTCGCGAGGCAAAAGACAGCAAAGAACAACGCGAAGGCGAACGGTAACCAAAACGCCAAAGGCTGCAGCCATGCGTCCCACATGATGCGCCCGCCCGTGCCTTCGTAAAACCCTTTGGCGGCGGCTTTGTCCGTGATGACCAGCCACGAGGGGGCGTGGGGAATGAGCAACTCGTCCCAACGGTTAGCCGCAGACGCGCGATAGAGCAGGTTGGGCAGTTGCGGGACGATGTAGCGCCACAGTCCCGCAGCGGGAATGCCCGATGCGACGACGATGATTGCCCACAAAACGGCTAACTCATGGGAGCGCAACGCATAACGGGGCGCAAATTGGCGCAGCAGTGGGTTGAGGACGAACACACAAAGCAGCAGCACAACCATGCTGGAGGTCGGCAACAAGTTGCCCGCGACGAAAGTGTTGGCGAGGTCGTAGTCGTTGTAGGGCGTGATGTAAGCGAACAGGGCGACGAGCAATAAACCGAGCAGCACCGCCCGCACGGGCGGCGCTGCCAATGTGCCCTGCGGCGCGCCCATGGTCAACGGTCTGACAACCGACGCTGACGCTCGCTCGTCCATACCCGCTCACAGACTTTAATGATGACGCCACAGAAATCGTTACCGCTGAGGTCGTTGACTGGGCGACGGTCCCATGAGTTGTTTAAGCGTAGGCGGTAACTCTTCAGGTTTCAATTCTACGACTGTCGGTCTAAAGAGCGCCCGCCAAAAGAGGACACCAACAATTAACAGCACCCCGACAATAATGCCGATGGCAACGGGTAAAGGGATGGCTCTGCGCATTGCGTTTACCCTCCTTTCACAGCGACCTTCATCGTCGGCAGCGCGGCAACGGATCCACCAATTGGTCGTCCTGAACGGTGAACTCATGGGGGCAAGCGGTGCCCCACCGCATCGCTTTGGCGTGCCCATCGGCAAAGGTGACATTGACCATGCGCAGGAAGGGAGCCAATCGGTCGGCATCGTTAATGCTCCAAGTCTCGTCCCACCATGCCGAAGTGCTGACATTGTAAACGATCGTCGTAAAGCCGCAGATAAAGTCACCGTTATCGCCCACGATGTCAAAGTGGCTGGGGTGCCACGCGTCCAAGTTAATGCCGTTGGTGATGATGCGAGTTTCGGCGGGACGGACGACCTCCGCTAAACTGCCCGTACCGGGCTTTTCGCGAAAGAACATGCCGTAGTGGCGGCGTTCGGGGCACCCCCCGTTGGGGTTGTCCAAAAACGCCGTGTTGGAGCACCGCCAGTGGGGCGGCAACCAGCAGGCGGCGTTGACGCCCTGATACGAAACAGGCAACACCCACTGTCCGCCCCGCTGTTCGGCGATGGGCACCATCGCCGGACCGTTGAACCAGTTGAAGACCTGCTCGGTATAGAGGATGGCGAACTGCGGTGACCGGAAAATCTGGGCGTTGCGCACATACGGGTAAATCAACCGCGGCCACCAAACCGCCGTCCCAGGCACACCCGGCACGACATCAATGGCGATAGGCACCCAAAACTCGTCGTAGTCTTGGCAATACATCTGCACTGCCGTCCCCATCTGCCGCAGGTTGCTTAGATCGCTGGCTTGCCGGGCTTTGGTGCGGGCTTGGCTGAACACGGGAAACAGAATCGCCGCCAGAATGGCGATGATCGCAATCACCACGAGCAACTCAATGAGCGTGAACCCCTTCGGCGCATGTCCCAGACGGCTGCCATCGCGCAGGCTCAAATGTCCCCCAAGCATCTCTTTGCACCCTCCTTCTCGTAGTTTCGGTCGGTGTGCGGTTTTCTCCACCATCTATTAAATGCACCCAAGCGCCATTTTTTAAACCCTTTGCAACCAATGTCGGAGGCGTTTGAGAGCGCGCTCTTTGATGCGATGGACGCGGGCAACGCTGATTCGCATGTCTTTGGCGATGGACGTTAAAGTCTCCTCGCCCAGAAGTGGCGTTCAATGATGTGCCGCTCGCGCTCTGGCAGTTGAGCGACCAAGTCGCGCAGGGCGTAAGTATCTGCCGCCACGGACGACTCAGGCGTTGGCAACTCTGAGGGGGGAGGCTCATCTTGGGGCACCGTGTCGCCTTCCTCCGACGCGGGAGCGGGCACCGTGTGGACGCCATAGTTCCACGCGGTGCGCCAAAAGGCTTTCAGGGCGTTCCAGACGCGTTGTCGGATGAACAAGGGCATTGGAACGCCAAAGCGCTCGTCAAACATTTGCAGGGCTTCTATGGCGGTGACCCACGCTACCGACAGCATCTCTTCCTGCCATTCTTGGCGGCTGAAGTGGGGCGGGTTGGGGTGACGCGCGCAGAACTGTCGCAATGTCGTGACCACTGCCGCTTCCGCTGCGGAGTCCAACGCGGTGTTGGTGTCAAGGGTTGACGCCAGCCCGACAAAGGTGTCGGCGGCGCCATAGTAAAGACGCCATTCACCGTTCCAGAGGTTGCCCGTAAAATACATCACCCGCTGCCCTTTCACCTGGACGGGCACGATGGCAGCAGGCTTAAAAAAGGGGTTACACCAGTGCGAGCGGCTTTTCAGGACAAGGGGTTCGGTCGGAGGGCGGCTCTCCTGAGCCGCCGAAAAGTGGCGTGAAAACATAACGGCGCGTCAGGAGACGCGCCCTCCGAGGCACCGCCGAAAGGAAAAATGCAACAAAGCAGAAAAGCAGAAAATTTGCCACCGACACGGATAACCGACGGGTTGTAGGTGGCTAAAGAATCAAAACCGTGCGCCGACGGCTTCAAAACGGGCAAGGGTCGCTTGCACAACCCGCTCAGCCAAGCCGCCGATGGCATGTCGGTTCACCTCACCGGCGTTGGCACACCGTCAACAATTATGCGGTGAAGTGGCACAATGCTCATCGGGTGACCGACGATGCGGGTGATGATTTGGGTGGACGCGGAGGGCATCAGTGGCGTCACAAGTTGGGAGCAGGTGCTGGCAGGGCGCAGCCGCTACGAGGAAGGGCGCCGGCTTATCACGCAGGAAGTTAACGCCGCCGTACGAGGCGCTAAACTGGCGGGCGCTCAAGACATCGTCGTGGTGGACAGTCACGGTGCTGGGGGTGATCACTCGTTCCGCAACCTCATTCCCGAATTGTTGGAGCCAGGCGCCGACTATGTGCTGGGCGCGGCGTGGACGACTTACACGCGCCCGCTGGAAGACGGCTGCGACGGGGCGATTTTTCTCGGCTTCCACGCCAAAGCCGGCACGCCCGACGGCGTGCTCAGCCACACCGTTAGCGAAAGTTGGCTCAACTTTTCCCTCAACGGGGAAGTCGTCGGCGAAATCGCCATTTGCGCCGCTGTCTGCGGGCATTTTGGTGTGCCCGTGTGGCTCGTCACCGGTGATGCGGCGACTTGCCGCGAAGCCGAAGCGATTTTGGGGGACAGCGTGAAGACCCTTTGCGTCAAGGAGGGGCTGACCCGCTTTGCGGCGCGCTGTCTTGCCCCGCAGGAAGCGTGGCGGCGCATTGAGATGGCGGTCGCTGAAGTCGTGCAATATCCGCCGAAAGTCGCCCCCTATCGCCCCGCTTCCCCGACAACGCTGCGGGTGGAATTCACCGCCCCTGAACATGTGCGGGGATATTTGCACGAAGGGGTGAAGCAGGTTAACCAACGGGTGGTGGAAGTGACGGCGGACGACTTTTATACGGCATGGCGCACCTTGTGGCGGCGCTGAGAAGGGTTGGGAAAAGGACGATGCCGACAGTGCGGCTTCTCTTGGTGCGGCATGGTGCATCTATCTGGAACGAAACGGAACACATCCAAGGGCAGCAAGATGTCCCGCTCAGCGATGCGGGGCGTCGCCACGCAGAAGCCCTTGGGCAGCGTTTGCGGGGAGAACCCCTCGCGGCGTGTTTTTCCAGCCCGTTACAACGGGCGATAGAAACGGCGCGTATTGTCCAGCAAACGGCAGGCACTGCAGTGCCCATCGTCCCGCTCCCGGAGTTGATGGAGCGCCATTTCGGGACATGGGAAGGCAAACGGGTTGCGGAGTTGAACCAGGACGCCCTAAGCCGTTGGGTTGCTGCCTTTTTGTTACCTGCCCCGCCAGACGGCGAGAGTCTGGAGCAACTTTTTGAACGGGTAAGGCAAGGCATTGAACGCATCCTGACCGAAACACCGAGCGGCACCGCGTTGGTGGTCGGGCACAGCGGCTCCGTGAAAGCCGCCCTTTGCGTCCTGCTGCGGTTGCCGCTGACCAGTTTCGCCCGCTTGCGGGTGGACAACGGCAGCCTAACGGTCGTGGAAGTGCGCAACGGACGGTCGGAACTCGTCACTTTCAACGACACCTGCCACCTGACAGTGGGGTGAGCCGAAGGATGGCGAAGGCGATGGTCATGACCGCGCCCCAGCAGTTGACGATAGCGGAATTTCCTGAACGCCCGCTGCAGGACGGTGAAATCCTCTTGCGGGTGCGGTTGACGGGTGTGTGTGGGACAGACCGGCACCTCTTTTGGGGGCATGGGGTGTGGGCGTTTCCGATCATCGCCGGGCACGAAATCCTCGCTGAAGTCGTGGAAGTCACAGACGGCGCCGCCGATGCCGTCACCGTCGTAGGCGGCGCATTGAGAAACGGTCAGCGGGTTGTCCTTGTGCCCAGCGGTGCCCCGTGTGGGCGGTGCTTTTATTGCCTCAACTACCCCCACCGCACAACCCTTTGCCGTCACCGCGTCGTTTACGGCTTCCGCCGGTGCGATGAGCCGCCCCATCTGTTCGGCGGTTTTGCCGAATTCGTGCGGGTGCAACCCCGTTCGTTCCTGTTCGTCGTGCCCGACGATTTGCCCGATGAGCGCGCCGTCTTGACGGAGCCGACGGCAGTGGCGCTGCGGGCGGTGGAACGGGCGATGGCGCCGGGCGTTCCCGTCATCGGCGAAGGGTTGGAAATCGGGCGCCGGGCGCTGGTCATCGGCGTCGGCACCATCGGTTTGTTGGTCGTCGCTGTCCTCAAGGGCATGGGCGTGCACCATATCATTGCCGCCGACACAAACCCCATGCGGTTGGCGATGGCGCGGGCGATGGGCGCCACCGTGGTTGTGTCGGTGCCTATCGGCGAGCAAGGAATGGACATCGCCCTGCGACACCTGCGAGACTGCACCGATGGGGAGGGAGCCGATGTCGTGTTTGAGTGCGCTGGAGTGCCCGCAGCGTTTGCGTTGGCGCTGGAGGGGGTGTGCCGAGGCGGGACGGTCGTGGAAGTCGGACACTTTACCGATACGGGCACCGTCCCGTTAGCGCCTCACCTGATTTGCCGCAAGGACTTGGATGTGCGGGGCGTGTGGGCTTACCCTTGGTGGCAATTCCGCGACGCTTTGCGGTTCCTGCAAACGACGCCGGTGCCGGTGGAAACTCTCGTGACCCACCGCTTGAACCTTTCGCAAGTCGCTGACGCCCTGCGGGGTCACCTCGGTCCCGATGCCCTCAAACCCGTCGTCGCCCCTTGAAATCTTTCTGCGGCGCGTTTGGGGCGGGGCACAACGCCTCACCACGCGACGGAAGTCCAACTACCGGTTTCGGCGGAACGGTAAATGGCGGCGATAAGGGCGTGCACCCTGAGGGCGTCGTCAAAATCAGGCTTAGCAGGTTTACCGTTCACGACGGCGTCCAGAAAACAAAACTGGGCGTGAATGTGCGACCGCATCCAACCCAGCGTGAACTTGGGCGACGGGTAAGCCGCTGGCGGCGGATACTTTTGCACCGTTGACAGTTTTTTGAAGCCCCATTCGCTGGCGGGTTGCGTGCGGTCAAACACCCACAGCCAGTTGGGTTCCATCAGGTTGAACGCCACTGCACCTTTGTCGCCGTGCATTTCAAAGCGCAGTTCGTCTTCCGTGCCCGTCGCGACCCGCGAAAACTCCACATAGCCCAAGGCTCCGCTACGGAACCGCACCAACGCGGCTGCTGCGTCGTCCACTTCAACGGGCGCTTTTTGCGCCGGGTCGTTAGGCAGCGGGCGCTCTTTCACGAAGGTTTCAGTCGTCCCACACACGGCGACAGGCTCGTCAAGACCGTCCAGCAGCCACAGCATCAAGTCCAACAGGTGCGGGCCCAAATCCACCAACACGCCGCCGCCGATGATGTCTTTGCGCAACCGCCACTCCAGTGGACGGTTGGGGTCAACATAACCTGAATGCAGGTAGCAACCGCGAAAGTGAAAGAGCCGACCGAAAAACCCCCGCTGCGCCAACTCCTTTGCCTTCATCGTCGCAGGGAAGAACCGATACTCGGAGACGACCTGCGTTTTGATGCCTTGCGCCGCCGCTTCCCTCGCCAACGCCGCCAACTCTTTCGCTTCTTCATAACTGAACGCTAACGGCTTTTCGCAATAGACATGCTTGCCCGCCCGTAACGCCTCCCGCACGATTTCACCGTGCCAGCGGTTGGGCACGCAGATGTCCACGACCTGCACTTCGGGGTGATGTACCAACGCACGGTAATCAGTCGTGGCGAAGGCGAAACCGCCTTGCTCCAGTCCTGCTTGGGCGGTGCGTTCGTTGACATCGCACACGCCGACGAGTTTGATGGCGCACGGGGCGCCGTCGTAAAGCAGAGGAATGGCTCGCCATGCGTAGGTGTGGACGCGCCCCATCAACCCGAAGCCGACGACCCCGATACCAATCGTCGGTTTCGCCATCGCTTCATGCCCCCTCGCGGCGCGCGAGCCGCTGCGCCGCCAGCAGTGTGTTTGCCAACAGCATCGTCACCGTCATCGGTCCGACACCGCCAGGGACGGGCGTGATGAAACCGGCGACCTCCTTGACGCTGTCAAAGTGGACATCGCCCACATCGCTCTTGCGGTCGGGCAAGCGGTTGTAGCCCGTGTCAATGACGACGGCGCCCGGTTTCACCATGTCTGCCGTGATGAACTCGGCTTTGCCGACGGACACATACAGGATGTCGGCACGACGGGTATGCTCGGCAAGATTGTGCGTGCGGGTGTGGCAAATGGTGACGGTGGCGTTGTGGTGCGAAAAGAGCAGGGCGGCGGGCATACCGTTGATGCGGCTGCGTCCCAGCACGACGGCTTCCTTGCCTTCCACGCGGATGCCGTAATGTTCCAGCAAGCGCCAAGCGCCCAACGGCGTGCACGGGACGAATGTGGGATGGCGCGCTGCCAAACTGCCCAAACTGTGGGGCGTTAACCCGTCCACATCTTTGTCGGGATGAATGGTCGCCATGACCCGCTGCTCGTTAATGTGACGGGGCAAGGGGTGTTGCACCAAAATGCCGTGCACTGTCGGGTCGATATTGAGCCGTTCAATGAGCGCTACCACCTCCGCTTCACCGACATCTGCCGGTAAGTGAAACCCGTCCGTCGCCATACCAACTTCGCGGGCTGCTTTCTGCTTCATCCCGACATAAACAGCGGACGCAGGGTCATCGCCGACAAGCACCGTCGCCAACTTCGGCTGCACGCCCGTCTCGCTGACGAAAGTCGCCACTTGCTCTTTGAGTTGCTCGCGAAGTTGTCGCGCCACGCTGCGCCCGTCTAACAAAGTTGCTGCCATGCAAAGTCAACCTCCGTCGCCGCTACCGCAACAAGTTAACCTGCTGACAAGCCGGTGCCAGAAATCTTGCTTCAGATCATTTTTCGCCGGGGCAAATTCTGTCACGCCTTGTTACGCCGTTCCCGTTACGCGCGTGCGGTCAACTTGTGCTCGGAACGAACCGCTATTGCACATCAAGTCTGTCCAAATCCCTGTCCCGCCTCTGGGGAATTCGCCGAGGCTCACAAAGACCTTGCCCTGCAGGGTGTTCCTCTCCTTGAGCAAGCGGGGATTTTTTTCGCCGATGGTCGGCTCAATCACCCCTGCGGTGTTGAAAAATGGGGTTCGTTCGGAGGGCGGCTCTCCTGAGCCGCCGAAAAATGGCGTGAAAACATAAGGGCGCGTCAGGAGACGCGCCCTCCGAGGCACTGCCGAAAGGACAATTCAACAAAAGCGCAAGGCTGCATCAACTGCCATGCCGGTAGCGGTGTCAAGCGGCAGGGCACAAAAACCTCGGTCGTCCGCCGGTTGGGCGGCGTGGTCAAGGATTTGTCCGACGGTCTTTTCCCTCACTCAAGCCTAACTTGCGGGTGATCGCGCCCAACACGCCGTTAACAAAACGGCGCGATTCAGCGCCGCCATACTTTTTCGCCAACTCAACTGCCTCATTGATAGCGACGCGGTAGGGCACATCGTCCACGAACAAAATTTCGTAGAGGGCAATGCGCAACAGGTTACGATCCACTGCCGCCATGCGTTCCACTGACCAATGAGCCGCAGCGGCGCGCAGATGAGCGTCTAACTCTGCCCGATGCGCCCAGACGCCTTTTGCCAACGCCGTCGCGTATCGTCGCACGCTTTCGTCCAGATCCGGCGCGTCAGCGAGGGTCACTTCCACCGCTTCGTCTATGGGCAAATTGCCGACATCGGCTTGAAACAACATTTGCAAGGCGATTTCACGGGCGTGGCGGCGTCCCTGCATGGGGGTCACCCTTCAAATTCTTCAGCCAGAAAGCGCGGGAGAAAGCCGGTGGAAATGGCGCCACGACGGAAAGCGGTGTGAGCGAGCAGGCGTTGATGGAGCGGGACAGTTGTTTTGACCCCTTCCACAAAAAACTCGCTGAGGGCGCGTTGGGCGCGGGCGATGGATTCATTGCGGTCGCGTCCGTGGGCAATTAACTTGCACAGCAGAGCGTCGTAATAAGGCGGAATTTCGTAACCTTCATAAAGGTGCGTGTCCAACCGAATGCCAGGACCGCCAGGCAACACCAAATTGCGGACGACGCCCGTGTTGGGAGCGAAGTTGCGGTAGGGGTCTTCGGCGGTGATACGGCACTCAATCGCGTGCCCGCGCATTTCCACTTGCCGAACGGACAGCCGTTCGCCCGCGGCGATGCGGATTTGCTCCTTCACCAAGTCAATACCTGTGACCATTTCCGTGACGGGGTGCTCCACTTGGATGCGCGTGTTCATCTCAATGAAGTAGAAGTTGCCGTTTTTGTCCAGCAAAAACTCCACCGTGCCGGCGTTGGTGTAACCCGCAGCGGCAGCCAAGCGCATCGCGGCACGCCCCATGCGCTCCCGCAAGGCAGGCGTGACGGCAGGGGACGGCGCTTCTTCCAGCAACTTTTGGTGGCGCACCGTTTGGATACTGCACTCCCGCTCGCCCAAGTGAACGATGTTGCCGTGCTCGTCGGCGAGGATTTGGAACTCAATGTGGCGGGGCTCTTCCAGAAATTTCTCCAAGTAGACGGCGCCGTTACCGAACGCGGCTTCCGCTTCGGTGCGTGCGATGGACAGGTTGCGCAGTAACTCTTGCTCGTTGTGGACGATGCGGATGCCCTTCCCGCCGCCGCCGGCTGCCGCTTTGATGAGGACAGGGTAACCCAATTGACGCGCCGCTTCCACTGCGTCCCGTTCCGACTCAACACGGTCTCGCCCAGGGATCACAGGCACGCCGACTTGCTGTGCCAACTGGCGGGCTTTGCTCTTGTTGCCCATCAGTTCAATGGCGTGAGGCGGCGGTCCGATGAACTTGATTTTGTAGCGGGCGCAAATTTCAGCGAAGGTCGCATCTTCCGCCAAAAACCCGTAACCTGGATGCACCGCATCGCAGCCTTTGAGCAAAGCAGCGCTGATCAAGTTGGGAATGTTCAAGTAACTGTCCTTTGCGGGCGCTGGTCCGATGCACACCGCTTCATCGGCGAACCGCACATGCAAGCAATTGCGGTCCGCCTCTGAATAAACCGCGACCGTTTTGATGCCCAACTCACGGCACGCCCGAATGACACGGATAGCGATTTCGCCGCGATTGGCAATCAGCACTTTCCGGAACATCTCTTCTCACCTGCCAACTCGCGCTGGATTTCAAAGGTTAGGGTGTCGGGGACAACGCACGGTGCCTGTCGCAGGGTCGTAAGTGTAAGGCACTTGGGTGACCGGGCAAACGGGCGGAACGCCCCCTCGCAAATCTTGCAGGTTGGGCGGATTCGTCTCGTTGACGGCGCGGTATTGCTGGACTGCGGCGCGCAGTTGTCGTAAGTTGTTCAGACACTCCACTTCTTTCGCCCGTTGCATCGCTGCCCCTAAAGTCGTTGGAGCCGGCGCGGTGGTGCCGTGTGTTGCGGTCATTTGGCGGTTGAAGTAAACGAGGGCGACGCCGATGGCGATGACGAGAGCGGCGACCAACAAGACCGCTAAGGTTTGCGCCCGCCGCATGCGTTCACTCGCCTCCCTTGTCGTGCGGCTCCAGCAGCATCAGTTGCTGCCCAAACTCCACCGATTGCCCGTCTTCTACGAAGATTTCCACGATGCGTCCGCTTTCAGGGGCGCGCACCTCGTTGCGCACGCCCAATGCGTCAATCCAACAGACCGTTTGCCCCTTGCGGACAGTGTCGCCGACTTGCACCAGCGGTTTGCCGTTGTGCTGCCGTCGCACGATCCCGACCCAACTGGACACGACAGGCACATATGAGGGTGACGGTGCGTGGGCGACCTCGTCAGATTGAGCCCCGCCCGCTGCCCGCCGCGCGGTAGACGAGGACGGCGGCGCGGATAAAGGCGCTCCCTTGCGAATGGTCACACGCCAGTCACCCACCCGCAGGGTCAGTTCACTGATGCGCGCGTCTCGCACCAAATTGACCAACTGGTGGAGCAGTTCCATGTTCAAGTTCATCCGTCATCACCATCCTGCTTTGATGGCGCGCCGCGTGGAAGTATAGCACCGCACCCTACGGTGAACCGCCGCTTGCGCCGCTGTGTCGGCGCGCCTGTTCAGCGTAATTGAGCCGCAGGTTCATCAACTGCGTGCGTAGCGCTTCGTAGTCGCGGTCGCTCACATGCGCTCGCACCATCTCTATCAAAACAGCGATGCTATCAATCGCCAAACGGGCTTGAGGCAAATCGGCATGAACTTGACCGGTAGCGGGGTTAATGTGCAACCCCAATTTTTGCCACGCCAGTTCAGCCAACAGGCTGATGCACAGCATCAACGCCTGCGGGACATCCAACGCCGCAAGGGGCACCGTCGTGTCGGGAGACGGTGCCGCTGGGTCGTTGACATGGCGCGTTTCAGGCTCTGCCATAGCCCTACACCTCCCTGACCGTTTTTGGGCATCTTTAATCAGTCTGTGGCAGATTTGTCGTGAACGGACGCCCATTGACAAAATCGCGCTCCGACCGAAAGCATCATGGAGGGTGACACCGTGCACCAAAGTCTGCGGTTCATCTGGTTAATCGGCGTCTGGGTGGCAATCGTTTTGGCTGGATGGCGATGGCAAATAGAACGGCGTTACCGCACCGTTGCCCTGACGCTAGATGGGGCGGAGGTGCGGATGCTCTGCGCCATCAGCGGTCGCCCGTTGCCGGCGCTTCTGACAGACTTGCGTCAAGCGGGGGTTACTGCCGTCGCGGTTTCGGCGGAGACGCTCCGTGATTGGATCGCCAGCGGAAAAGTTTTTGTCGTTAGCGCAAATCCGCCGACGCTGGCAGCGCCCTCCCTTGAACTATTGGAACGGTTGCGGCGCGCGCTGATGCAGCAGTGGGGGGTGACAGTTGCCGCCGCTCAAAGACACGGCGCTATGTGGTTTTTGACCCTGCCCACGGCGGATTTGTTGGATTTACCGCTGCCGCTGGGATTGGACAGGCAATTGGCGGACGCTGTCCGTGACGCCGGTTTGAGTGTCGTGGCGCGTTTGCCCAACCCACCGGGGTTGACCGACCGCGGTGTGCGCTTTTGGATGGACGAAGTGCGCCAGTGCGGCGCGTTCGCTGTCATGTTTGACGGTGAGGAAGTGTTCGGCTACCGAACGATGCTGGACGCTGCCGCCCAAGCCTTGCGCCAAACGGGGTGCCTCGTCGGCATTTTGGAACTAACTTCTCAGAAGGGCGACCGCGCTTTAGCCAAAGGGTTGGCTGACCGTGTCGTCCGTGTCCACAGTGTCAGTCCCCGCGAATTGCCCAATTTCACCCTGCCGGAACTGATAGACCGTTTCACCCGTGCCGTGCGAGAGCGTAACGCTCGGCTGTGTTATATTCGTGTGCCGCTCCATTTGAAGGGCGATGCGGTGGCGACGGCTCGCGATTACCTCAGTGCGCTGCGCGCTGCCTTTGAGCGCGAGGGATTTGAACTGGGTCAACCGTCATCTCTACCGGCAGCGACGGCACCCGTGTGGTTGTGGTGGCTCGTCTGGTTGGGGGCGACGGCGACAGGGGTCGGGGTGCTGGGGTGTCTCTTCCCGATGACGCATCAGCGACAGTGGGTGGTGGTAGGGGTTCTCGGCACCGCAGGGTTAGCCTTACGCTGGGTCGCACCCTTGTGGGCGGCGAAAATCGGCGCGTTCGGGTTAGCCGTTACTGCCCCGCTCCTCGCCATTTGGTGGGGTTACCAACAAACCTTGCGCAGCGCTGACCGCTGGAAACGAACCGCGTCGGGCGTAGCGACTTGTCTTACGGTGCTGGTCGCTTGCGCGCTGATGGAAGCGGCGCTGCTCTTTGACCATCGTTTTTGGCTAAAGGTAGACGAATTTTCGGGCGTCAAGTTGTCCCAACTGCTACCCCTGTTGGTGGTAGCTGCCCTGACCTTGACGCAGTGGTGGGAGACAGCAGAATTGCCCCTCCGCGAGCGATGGGCGGTCGCGAGTGACAACTTGCGCGCTCTCCTCGCGGCGCCCATCCGTTGGGGACAAGCGATAGGCTTGTTGGTGGCGGCGAGCGTTGTCGCCTATTGGCTGATGCGCACGGGCAACGAACCGTCGGTCGGTGTCGCTGCGTGGGAGTTGAAGTTGCGGGCACTCTTTGAAGATGTGCTCATTGCGCGCCCACGCTTCAAGGAGTTCCTACTGGGACATCCCGCTTTGGTGCTGGCGTTCTTTTTCCTGACGGGCACTCACTTGGAAGCGAAAATCGGGCAATGGTTGCTTGTGCCTGCGGTCATCGGGTTGGCATCCGTCATGAACACTTTTAGCCACGCCCACTCGCCTATTGCCCTATCGTTGCTGCGCACGGTGCACGGCATTTGGCTCGGCGTCGGGCTGGGCGTGGCAATTATTGGGGCGATGCGATGGGGGGCGGCGCGACGCGACCGCCGCGTCGTTGTCGGAGCACCGTGAGGCGTTCATTCCGCCGAGGTAGGTGAACCATCATGGGTCGTCCTGACCCACAAAATCCCCGCCACCGCATGGACTGGATGGTGGCGATGACCGCAGGAAGTTTCATGGTCGGCGCGGTGCTGTTTGGCTGGTTGGTCGGCGCATGGCTGGACAAACGCTTCGGCGTTGACCCCATCGGCAAAGCCGTCGGCGTCATCGTCGGCGGAACGGCGGGCACCGTGGAACTGGTGCGGATGCTCTTGCGGGTGTCAAAATGAAAGCGCTCTAACGAGCGAGGCGTGAACAGGCTATGGCAACCCCTTCGCCAACCGATCTCGGGCTTTTGCAACGCGTTTACAGGACTTCGCTGCTTGTCGGCGGGTTGGTGGCACTGCTGTTGTGCACGACGGCGAACGGCAAGTGGGTCGTCAACTACGCGCTGGGCGTGTTGGTCAGCCTGAGTTTCATCAAAGTCACGGAGTTGTTTGTGACGCAAACTTTTCGTGCGGCTGGTGAGGTCAAATTGCGACGACGCTGGGCGGTCCCGCTCATGGTGGGAAAATGGGCTGTGTTGGTCGCAGGCCTTTACTTTCTTACACGGCTGCGTTATTTTGATGGGGCGTTACTGGCAGCGGGCATCGCCACGCCCCATGTCGTGTTCACGCTGAAGGCGTTGGGCATCACGCTGCAAAGCCATCAAGCCGGTGACCGAGCGAAGGGGCGCATCCGAACGCGCCCTTGAACGCTGTTAAGGTCGCAACGACCAACTCCTGCCATAACCCACAGACGGTGCGTGGTGCAAAGGTGGGATAACGCATGGCTGATGTCGGACACGGTGTTGCCCATGGAGGAGCTGCCGCCCACGGTGCGGGTATGCATGTCTCTGCGCCTGAGGAGACATGGTTGCACGGCGTCTACAAGATACTGGGCATCCCTGACTGGCTGACCGTTTCGTTGGTGGTGGCGGTCGGGTTGGTCGTCTTTTTTTGGTGGCTATCGCAGCGGTTGGACATCGTGCCCCGCAGCCGCTGGCAAGTGATGTGGGAGATGGCGGTGGAGTTTTTTGAGGGGCTCGCCCGCAGCGCCATCGGTCCTGGCGGCGAAAAATATGCGCCCGTCATCGGCAGTTTCTTCACCTACATTTTGCTGCTCAACCTCATCGGGCTCATCCCCGGCTTCATGTCGCCGACCGCGCATCCCTACATCACCATCGGTTTGGCGGCGGCGTCCTTGACGATCGTCCACGCCGTCGCCATCAAGGAGTTGGGCTTCAAAAACTACCTGCTGCACTATGTGGACCGCCCCTTCCCGAACCCGCTGGTCAACGCCATCTTCAATGTCGTCACCTTAGCGCCGTTGGTGCACTTAATCGGCGAAGTGTCCAAACTCATTTCGCTGTCCATCCGCTTGTTCGGCAACATTTTCGGTGAGGACACAGTGATCTACCAGTTCGCCTTACTGGGCATCACGGCTGTGAAGGCGCTGGGGTTTTTGCCGTCGTGGGCGCAGGTGCCGATGCCCTTTCAGTTGCCCGTCGTGCTGTTACATGTGTTGGTCGCGTTCATTCAAGCGTTCGTGTTCAGCTCGCTGACGGCTGTTTACATCGCTTTGTTCGTGGCACACCATGAAGGACATGGGGAAGCCCACAACGCTGCCCACGAAGGGGTGGCGCATCACCCGTGAAAAGAGTTGGGGCGAATCACTTCGCCCCCGCGAAACTGTGTCAAGGAGGGATGGTCGGATGGGTGCGTTAGGTGCCTACCTTGCCGCACTGGCGCTGGCAGTTGGGCTGGGCTTGCCGTTAGCGGTGATATTCGCCTCGCACGCCCAAGCCCGTGCAGCCGCTGCCGCTGTAGAAAGCATCGCCCGCCAACCCGAAGCGGCAGGCGATATCCGTTTCTCGCTCATCTTGGGTCTGGCGTTGATTGAATCGCTGGTCATCTATGTGCTGGTGAGCTTTTTCGTCATTCAAGGGCGTTTGCCTGGCGTTGAGCAAGTCATGGAACTGGCGAAGACATTCGTTAAGTAGGCGGTGACACTCCATGACCGCACCGCTGGATTTCTTGGGCAATATCGCCGAATACCTGCCCAAAGACTGGAAGTGGATAGCGTCGCAGGCGGTCGCGTTTCTCATCTTGTATTGGCTTTTGCGCAAGTTCGCCTTTGCGCCCGTTCAGCAAATCTTTCGCGAGCGGGAGGAGCGGGTGCGCAAAGCCTTAGAGGACGCCGACCGCCAGCGCGCAGAGATGGAGCGGCTGCGGGCGGAATACGAGCAGCGCCTCGCCCAAATTGAAGAGGACGCCCGTGCCCGCTTGCAAGAGGCGATGCAGCAAGCCTATCAAGCCCGTGACGCCTTGCTCGCCGATGCCCGTGAGCAGGCGGAACGCCTCCTGCAGCGCGCCCAAGAGCAAATCGCCTTGGAGCGGGAGAAACTCATGGTGGAGTTGCGCGACTATGTGGTGGACATGGCGGTGCGGATAGCTGAGAAACTCATTGAGCGCAGCCTTGACCGTACCGCCCACCACGAACTCATCAACGACATCTTGGAAAAGGAACTGCAGCGCCGCGTCACTCACTGAGCCCATATCGGGAGGGTGAGTCTCCCGACGAACCCTCACCCCCTTGCTTGGGAGCGTGAGGGATAAGTGCGGTGGAAGGCTCACCCTCCCCACCGCTAAGGAGGCGGGAATGTCTTGGCGAAAGTTCTGAGCGGTTGGAAGGCACGGCGCTACGCTGTTGCCCTTTTGCACGCGGCTGTCAAAGCCGGCGAGTTGGAGCGTGTGGAAGCGGAAGTCAAAGCGCTGGCGGATATGTTCAACCGCTCCCCGCAATTGCTGAAGTTTTTGGCGCAGCCGTTGGTGCCTTTCAACGAAAAAGCCCAGCGTTTGAGGCGGCGTTTGGAAGGGCGTGTTTCTTCCGTCACGCTCAACTTTTTGCTCGCCGTCGTCAAGCACAAACGCGTTGAAGCGTTTGACCATATCGTTCGCGTCTTCACCGATGTGGTGCGCGAATATCGGGGCGAGGTGGTTGCAGAAGTTACCAGCGCTGTCCCGTTGACCGAGGCGGAACGGGCTATGACCGTGCGGCGTTTGCAAGAAATCACGGGCAAAAAAGTTCTTCTCAGGGAGAAAGTTGACCCGTCCATCGTGGGCGGCATGCGCATTATCGTCGGCGACAAACTGTTGGACTTGAGTTTGCGGGGGCACTTGGAGCGCATCCGTGAGCGGCTGCGGCAAGTGTTCGTCGTCCCTGCTGAAACCCCTTTAGCCGAAGCCGCCTTCAACGACCCGCAAGGGACAACAGGGACAGGGCAATCACAAAATACTCTGTAAGCGCACACCGCTGTGCGCCCGTAAACCGTCAGGTGTCAAGTGAACTAAGGGTGAACTGAGACGGAGGTGACCTAAAGGTGGTTCGTGCTGAGGAAATCACCAGCGTGCTGCTGCAGGAACTGGAAGGTATTGAAAAAGTCATTGAGATGACCGACATCGGCTATGTCATTGAGGTCGGCGACGGTGTCGCCCGCGCTTACGGATTGCAAGGGGCGATGGCAAGCGAACTGCTTTACTTCCCGCAAGCCAGTGAGCGATTGGGGCGCGAATTCTACGGCATCGCCCTGAACTTGGAGATGGACAGCGTGGGCATCGTTCTGCTCGGTCCTGACCAGTTCGTCCGTGAAGGCGATGAGGTCCGCTGCACGGGGCGCGTCGTGGAAGTGCCCGTCGGTAAAGAGTTGCTGGGGCGGGTCGTCAACCCTGTCGGGCAACCGCTGGACGGCAAAGGCGCTATTACCGCCAAGGAGTTTCGGCGCATTGAAGTCAAAGCCCCCGGCGTCGTCAAACGCCAACCCGTCAAGGAACCTGTCATGACGGGGCTGAAAGCCATTGACTCCATGATCCCCATCGGGCGCGGGCAACGGGAGTTGATTTTGGGCGACCGCCAAACGGGCAAGACCGCTATCATCGTGGACACCATCATCAACCAAAAGCGCTTCCACGAAGCGGGTGACCCCGTTTACTGCATCTATGTCGCCATCGGACAAAAACAAAGCACCGTCAAAAGCGTCGTGGAAACGCTGGAACGCTACGGCGCACTGGAATACACCATCGTCGTTTCCGCGTCTGCCAGCGAGCCTGCATCGCTGCAATACATCGCTCCTTACGCCGGCTGTGCGATGGGCGAGTGGTTCCGCGATAACGGGATGCATGCCGTCATCTTTTACGACGACCTAAGCAAACACGCTCAAGCCTATCGGCAAGTTTCGTTGTTGTTGCGCCGTCCCCCAGGGCGCGAAGCCTATCCAGGCGATGTGTTCAACCTGCACTCGCGGTTGTTGGAGCGAGCGGCAAAACTGAGCGACGAATTAGGGGCGGGTTCACTGACCGCTATCCCCGTCATTGAAACGCAACTGGGCGACTACAGCGCCTACATCCCGACCAATGTCATCAGCATCACGGACGGGCAGATTTACCTTGAGCCTGACCTGTTCTATGCGGGCATTCGCCCCGCCATCAATGTCGGCATCAGCGTTTCGCGTGTCGGGAGCGCTGCGCAATATCCGGCGATGAAAAAGGTGGCGCGCCGGTTGAAGTTGGACATGGCGCGCTACTTTGAGTTGGCGGCGTTCGCCCAATTTGCCGCCGAGTTGGACGAAGTGACGCGGCGGGAGTTAATTCGTGGCGAACGGCTCGTTGAAGTCCTCAAACAAGACCAATACCAACCGATGGCGCTTTGGGAGCAAGTGCTCATCATCTTTGCAGGCATCAACGGTTACTTGGATGACATGCCCGCCGACTGGGTGCGCCCCTTTGAAAAGGCGTTCCTGCCGTGGGTGCGGGAGCGCTACCCCGAAATCGTCCACGAGATTGAGACGACCAAGGACTTCTCCGCCGAAACGGAGCAGAAGATGCACAAAGCCGTGCAAGAGTTCAAAGAACACTTCGTCGCCGCACGCAAGGAAGCGTCAGCACCGACGCAACTCGCCGCCGCATCGTGACAATGGATTCTCTGGGGTTAAACGGTGGAAAGCAGGGCGCTGTCGGGACACTTTTGGGCCCAAAGGCGGTTGGATCTGCCGATTGCACGGGAATAACAGCGCAGAATGTCTGACAGACCGAAGAAACGGGCGGAGTGAACGGCGATGCAAAGTTTGCGCGCCATTCGGCGAAAAATTCGCGCGGTGCGGAACTTACAAAAAATCATGACAGCGATGAAGATGGTCGCAGCGGCGCGGCTGCGTCGCGTGCAAGACCGCGTGGTAGCGGGCAAACCTTACACCGAGAAGATGCGGTGGCTTGTGGAAACGCTTGCCCCGCATTTGCCTGCCGTTGAGCATCCGTTGCTGCAGACGCGTCCCGTCCAAAAGCGGGGGTTGGTCGTCGTCACGGGGGACAAAGGATTGTGTGGCGCATATAACGGTAACATTATCCGCGCTGCGCAGGCGTTCTTGAGCCAAGACGGCGCCGCACCCTTTTGGCTCTACTGCATCGGGCGCAAAGGGCATGACTTTTTCGCCCGTCGGGGTTACCCTGTCGTTCGTTACCGTCCGCAGTTACCGGTGACCGCACCGTTCGCCCAGTTTAAAGCCATCGCCGAAGACATCGTGCAATGGTTTTTGAGCGGTGAAGTGGACGAAGTGCATGTCGCTTACGGCGAATTTGTCAACGCATTGGTGCAGCGCCCGAAAATCGTCTCGTTGTTGCCTATCAAAACGGGCGAGACAGGGGACGAAGAACGGGGGACGAGGGAGGCGGTGCGTGAATACATCTTTGAGCCCCAAGCGCCTGAGTTGCTGGCGCTGTTGCTACCGCGCTATGTGGAGCATCAGGTTTACCACATTCTGCTGGAAAGTCTCGCCAGCGAAAACGCGGCGCGCATGAACGCGATGAGCCAAGCCGCTGACAACGCCGAGGAACTCATCAAGCAACTGACGCTGCAAGCCAACAAGATCCGTCAGTGGAACATCACGAAGGAGTTGCTGGAAATCACGACGGCGGTGGAAGCGATGCGCCGCGCAAGGGACTGACCGTGCCGAGCGCGCAATTAACGGAGGTGAATATCGGATGGTTGAGACGCTACCTGAAGTGCATGGCGGTTTGCGCCCGTTGGTTGACCGCGCCGGGCGCATCGTTCAAATCATGGGTGTCGTCGTAGATGTGCAGTTTCCGGAGGGCAAAGTGCCCGAAGTGATGAACGCGCTGATCGTCGCCGACCCGAGCCGCATGCCCCCGTTGGTCTTGGAAGTGCAACAGCACTTGGGTGACAACATCGTCCGAACGGTGGCGATGGACTTCACCGACGGGTTGCGACGCGGTATGGTGGTTTACGATACGGGTGGACCGATCAAGGTGCCGGTCGGGGAAGCCACTTTGGGGCGCCTGTTTGATGTCTGCGGCAACCCCATTGACGAGCAAGGACCTGTCAACGCTGAGGAGTATTGGCCGATTCACCGCCCCGCTCCCCCGTTTGAGGAGCAAGGCACTGTGTCCGAGCAACTGGAGACGGGTATCAAAGTCATGGACCTGTTGGTGCCGTTCCCGCGTGGCGGGAAAATCGGGCTCTTCGGCGGCGCCGGCGTGGGCAAAACTGTGTTGCTGATGGAGTTGATTCACAATGTCGCCCGCGCCCACGGCGGTATCTCCGTGTTCGCAGGGGTCGGGGAACGCACGCGTGAGGGCAACGACCTGTGGTTAGAAATGCGCCAATCAGGCGTCATCAACCGCACGATTTTGGTGTTCGGGCAGATGAACGAACCGCCCGGCGCGCGGCTGCGGGTGAGTTTAGCAGCCCTGACGATGGCGGAATACTGGCGGGATGTTAAAGGCATGGATGTCTTGCTGTTCATTGACAACATCTTCCGCTTCGCCCAAGCGGGAACGGAAGTGTCGTCCTTGTTGGGGCGGATGCCGTCCGCTGTCGGCTACCAACCGACGCTGGGCACGGAAATGGCGCAACTGCAAGAGCGCATCACGACGACGAAACGCGGCTCCATCACCAGCGTGCAGGCGATTTATGTCCCCGCCGACGACATCACCGACCCAGCACCGGCAACGACCTTCGCTCACTTGGATGGCACCATCGTGTTGGAACGGCGATTGTTTGAAAAAGCCATTTACCCCGCCGTTGACCCATTAGCCTCTACCTCGCGCATCCTTGACCCGCGTTTCGTCGGCGAGCAGCACTTCAGCGTTGCCCGTGAGGTGCAGCGCATTTTGCAGCGCTACAACGAGTTGCAGGACATCATCGCCATTTTGGGCATGGAAGAGTTGAGCGACGAGGACAAATTGGTCGTCCATCGGGCGCGCCGGCTGCAACTTTTCCTGAGCCAGCCGTTCCATGTCGCCGAGGTTTTCACGGGTCGCCCCGGCGCGTATGTGCCTTTAGATGAAACCCTGCGCGGTTTTGACGAAATCCTGAAGGGCAAGTGGGACCACCTGCCCGAGAGCGCGTTCCACCTCGTCGGCACCATAGACGAAGCCGTAGAAAAAGCCCGTCAAATGGGTGCGAAAGTTTAGCCGGCGCTACGCCTTGACGCCCCGCGCCGACCGACCGCACAATAGCGAGTGGACGGACAACCGGATGCTAAGGAGGCAGGACGGCAATGGCGATCTCCACGAACGACTTTCGACCGGGGATCACGGTGCTGATTGACGGGGAAATTTACATGGTGTTGGAAGCCCAACATGTCAAGTTGGGTCGGGGTGGTGCCCACGTTCGCACCCGTCTGAAACACTTGCTGTCGGGCAATGTCATTGAACGCAACTTCCGCGCCGGCGAGGAATTTGAACAAGCCATCGTGGAACGGCGTCCCTTCCAGTTCCTCTATCGGCAAGGGGACGAATTTGTCTTCATGGACATGGAGACTTACGACCAAGTGACTTTGACCGTTGATCAAGTCGGTGACGCCGCACAGTTCCTCAAGGACGGCGCCGAAGTGACCCTTATCTTCCACGAGGAGCGACCTCTCTTGGTGGAATTGCCGACGACCGTTGAACTCACGGTCGCAGAAACGGACCCCGGCGTGCGGGGCGATACCGCTTCGGGCGGGACAAAACCGGCGCGTTTGGAAACTGGGGCGGTCATTCAAGTGCCCCTGTTCATCAACATCGGCGATATCATCCGCGTGGACACACGGACGGGGCGATATGTGGAACGGGTGCGCACCGAACGATAATGCCCACGAGGGGGGCGACCGCGATGACGCCGGCGAGCCCGCGGGGCATTAGCCGAACAGAATTAGCCATTTTTTGCCGGCAGTTCAGCGCCATCTTGTCGGCGGGCGTGGATGCCTTTCAAGGCATCGCGGTGTTGCGCAAGCAAACGGACAACCCGCAACTGGTGGCGGTTTTGGACAGCATCGCACAAGACCTCTCTTTAGGGCGCAGCCTCGCCCACGCCTTTGCCCGTTTCCCTCACTACTTCTCACCTCTGTTCATCAGCCTCGTGCGGCAAGGGGAGCGCGAGGGCATCTTAGGCGAGATCATGCTGAAACTCGCCGAGCATTTAGAACGGGAAGCGCGCGTTTTCTCGCTCGCTGCAGACACCCCATCGGCATCGTTGAATTGGGAGGTTCTCGTGGAACAACTGCGTCCGTTGGTGTTGGGCGCCGCCCTTGTCATCAGTACCGTGCTGCTCATGGTGGCGGGGTTGTGGTATGTGACTTTGACAGGGTGGTTGCCCCGCGCCTATCTTGGACCCAACATTGTCTTGCTGATTGGCGTCATGGTTCTCGCTTTGACCTTGGTCGTTGCACGCTACCGACCGCCGCGATTGGTGCGGTGCAACTTTTGCGGGCGCCCAGAAAGTGTCGCCGGCACGCTTATCCCTGGCGAAGGGGTGTGGATTTGCGCCGATTGCGTCCAACGCAGCGTGCAAATCTTGCGGGAGCACCAAGCCGCACTGGCTGATCAACCCGTAGAGGTCAACTCACCAAGGAGCGACGCGGAAATGGCTACCTCTGACACCATGCCCCAACAGGAAACCCTTTGGCGCCCGCGCGGGCAGGTCATCTACCTGAGCGACACGGCACCATCGGAAGACGAACGCATCAAAATTCTGCCCAAGCCTGACGAAGGCGCTTGACACACCTCTGACGGGTTCGGTCGTAGGTCGTGGTGAGGGGTGAGAGAGCCATGAGGTGTAACTTTGTCCACCTGCATGTTCACTCCGAATACAGTCTGCTGGACGGCGCCGGACGCATCAAAAATTTGGTCCGCCGAGCGTGCGACTTGGAAATGCCCGCTTTGGCGCTGACCGATCACGGCGTCATGTATGGCGTCGTGGAGTTTTACGAAGCCTGCACGGAAGCGGGAATTAAACCGCTGCTGGGGTGCGAAATTTACTACACGACCAAGAGCCGTTTTGATCGCGGATCACGCCAACACGCGGAAGCCTATCACCTCTTGTTGCTTTGCGAAAACGAGGTCGGCTACTCCAACCTCATCAAAATTGTCAGCAAAGCCCACTTGGAGGGGTTCTATTACAAGCCCCGTGCTGACAAGGAATTGCTGGCGCAATATCACGACGGTTTGATCGCCACCAGCGCCTGCCTCGCCAGCCCTATCTGCCGCGCCATCCTGCGCGATGACATGCCGACTGCGGAACGGCTTGCCTGTGAGTTTCGCGACATCTTCGGTCGCGACAACTTCTTCTTGGAACTGCAAGATCACGGCATCCCTGAGCAGCGTAAGGTCAATGAAGCCTTAGTTGCCATGAGCCGCAAATTGGGCATTCCGCTCATCGTCACCAACGATGTCCATTATGTCCGTGCGGAAGATTGGCAAGCGCAAGATGTCTTGTTGGCGATCAACACGGGCAGCAAGTCGCTGGAAGAGGAGGACCGTTTCCGTTTCAAAAGCCGTGAGTTTTACCTCAAGTCCGCCGCGGAGATGCAGCAACTGTTTCCTGACCACTTGGACGCTATGGAACGCACGGTAGAAATCGCCGAACGGTGTAACTGTCGGTTGCCGCTGGGTGAACCCAAGATGCCGCGTTACGAAGTGCCCGGCGGTTTAACGCCCGAAGAGTTTCTGCGCAAGTTATGCTACGAACGGCTCCCCTCGCGCTACCCCGAGCCGTCGGAAGAGGTCAAAAAGCGGTTGGATTACGAACTGCAAGTCATCTGCCAGAAAGGCTACGCCGGCTATTTCCTTATCGTCTGGGACATCGTGCATTACGCCCGTTCGCAAGGCATCTTGGTCGGACCCGGTCGGGGTAGTGCGGCAGGGTGCATGGTCAGTTATGTCTTGGGCATTACCAACATTGACCCGCTCAAATACGGCTTGATGTTTGAACGCTTTTTGAACCCTGAACGGCAGACTTCGCCCGACATTGACTTGGATTTTCCCGACGACCGCCGTGACGAAATCATCGCGTATGTGCGGCGCAAATACGGCGACGACCATGTGGCGCAAATCGTCACTTTCGGGACGCTCCAAGCCCGTGCCGCCGTTCGCGATAGCGGACGCGTTTTGAAAATTGACCCGCAAACCGTTGACCGCGTGGCGAAATTGATCCCGCCTAAATTGAGTTTGGCGGACGCGCTGGAAATGGTCTTTGAGTTACGGGAACTTTACGGCAGCGACGAACGCGTGCGTAACTGGTTGGATACTGCCAAAGCCATTGAAGGGTTGGCGCGCCATGCGTCCACGCACCCTTGCGGTGTCGTCATCGGCAGTCGCCCGCTGATAGAACTCGTCCCATTGCAACGGGGACATGAAGGGGGCGTCATCACCCAATACGACGGTGCTTCGGTAGAAAAAGTCGGCTTGGTCAAGATGGACTTTCTGGGGTTGCGCAACTCCACCATTATCGGACGCACCATCACCCTCGTTCGGCAGACGGATGGTGTGGAGATTGACCTAAACAAACTACCGTTGGATGACCCCAAGACCTACGCCATGCTGAGCGAGGGGCACACCGTTGGGGTCTTCCAGATGGAGAAGCAAGGATGGCGCAAACTGCTGCGGGACCTGCGCCCAGATCGGTTTGAACACCTCGTGCCCTTGGTCGCCCTTTACCGCCCTGGACCGATGGAGGACATCCCCGTCTTTGTCCGACGCCGACACGGTGAACCCATTGAATATTTGCACCCGAAGTTGGAACCGATCTTACGGGACACTTTCGGCGTCATGCTTTACCAAGAGCAAGTCATGCGAATCGCCAACGAACTGGCGGGGTTTTCCATGCCGCAGGCGGAAATCTTGATGCGGGCGATGGGCAAAAAGAAAGCTGACCTGATGGAAAAGATGCGCCCACTGTTCCTTGAAGGTGCTGTCAACAACGGCGTCCCCAAGGAGACAGCGGAGCAACTGTGGGAGCGCATGTCGGCGTTCGCCCAGTATGCGTTCAACAAGTCCCACAGCGCGGCTTACGCCCTCGTCGCCTACCAGACGGCGTATCTCAAAGCCAATTACCCCGTGCAATACATGACAGCGTTTCTGTCAGCCAACCGCAACTTCCGCGACAAGATCGTCATCGGTCTGGAAGAGTGCCGGCGGATGAAAATCCCTGTTTTGCCGCCCGACATCAATCGCAGCCATTACGACTTTGCGATTGAGGAACACGGCGGGCAGCGCGCTATCCGCTTCGGTTTGGGCGCGATCAAAAATGTCGGTGACAACGCCGTTGAAGCGATCTTGAGGGTGCGGGACGAAGGTGGTCCGTTCGCCGATATCGCCGATTTTTTGCGGCGGGTGCGTCCGCACCGTGCCGTCACCCGCGCAGCGGTGGAGTGTTTGATCAAAGTCGGCGCCTTTGATCCGCTCCACCCTAACCGCCATCAGCTGCTGCAGGCGCTGGAATTGCTGTGGGAGCAAGCGGGGAAAAGCGCGGCACCGGCTGTAGGGCAAACGGCGTTGTTCAGCGAATCTCCCGCCGCACCCCTACAGGCGTTGTTGCTTCCCGATGTGGCGGATGTGCCCTTGCGGCAAAAACTGGAGTGGGAACGGGAGTTGTTGGGCGTGTTTCTCTCCGCCAACCCGATACAAGAGGGGTACAAATTGGTCGCTCACCGCATCACCCACGGGTTGGATGAATTGGTCACCGTGACACCAGGAGCGTTGGTGCGGGTGTGGGGCATGGTCGTGGCAGTTCGTCTGTTGGTGGACCGCCAAAACCGTCCCTTGATGTTCGCCCGACTGCAAGACCACACGGGCGGCGAAGCCGAGGTCGTCCTCAGTGGTGACGGTTACCAGCAGTTCGCCCACTTGTTTGAAAAGGACGCACTGCTCTACCTGGAAGGCATAGTGCGCGTGGATGAAATTGTCCGGCACGGCGACGATGAGGACGAAGAGGACCACCAATTGGTCGTGCGGCTAAATCCCCGCTTGGTAGAGCGTTTCTCATTGGACGATGCGCCGAGTGGCTCCATGGCGCCCTCGGCGTCAGCCAACGGACATGCCCGAACATTCAACGGCAACGGTGCAGCAGTGCACAGACGCGGTGATTTCGCGCCTGCCCATAGCCCGCCGCCTCCTTGTTCTGCCGACGGAGGAAGCGTCAAAGCATTGCCCCATTCAACCGCCAAGCCTGCTACCGTTCGCTCCGTTGACGACACCCTTGGCGCCGATTCCACACTGCGTTTGCGCCTCTACTTGCCGGCGACCTTGCCCAAAGATATGGCAGACCGGCTGAAAGTTGCCCTGACACAATCGCCAGGGGAAACGCCTGTGGAGGTTGTCATCCAGCAAGGGGCAACGAACAAAGTGCGGGCTCTACCCATTCGCGTTCGGCTCACGCAACGACTGTGCCAACAGTTGATGGCACTGCTGGGGCGCGATGCGGTGCGGATCGTGCGCACGAAGTCAGCATAACCTGCCCGCTTTGTATGGCAACTCACAGACATATGCCGCGAAGTGTGCTTATTTTTCTGCGGTGTTCAGCGGGTGTGCTCAAAGATTTTGCCACTCCCGCGTGAGGAGGTGGTCGCTATGCGTCGTCGGTGCATCGGGAGCATCCTTGTGAGCCTTATTGCAGCGGTGACGGTCGCGGCAGCGGAGACTTACGAAGTTGACCCCGCCCACTCATTTGTCCTCTTCCGCTGCCGCAATGTCGCCCAAGCGGGGGCGGTGTTCGTCTACGGGCGCTTCACTGACATCAAGGGCACGCTCATCGTGGACAAAGATCCCGCCAAGAGTTCCGTTACCATCACCGTCAACGCCGACAGTTTGGATACGGGCGTGCCCGACCGAGATAAGCACCTGAAGAGCCCCGATTTTCTAAACACCAAACAGTTCCCGACCATCACTTTCAAGAGCCAACGCATCCAAGCCATCGGTAAAAACCGCTACCGAGTGACAGGCAATTTGACGCTGCACGGTGTCACGCGCCCTATCACCGTCACTGTGACGAAGGTCGGGGAAGGCAAAAACTTCAAGGGTATGCAGGTCATCGGCTTTGAGACGACCTTTGTCATCCGTCGCAGCCAGTTTGGGATGAAGGGCTTGATGAACATCGCTGCCGACGAAGTGACCCTGACGGTCGCCATCATGGGCATCAAAAAGTAGGGGCTTCATGTTGATGCGCCTGCAAAATGTCGCACACCGAGGCATTCGGAAAACGCCGCATGGGCGTGACGACCCATGACCTTTCTCCTAAAGTCAGCGCTCACGCTGAGCCTGCCGCCAGCGGCGACAGCGATCACCATTTTGGCGATAGCGTCGCTCGCCACGAAACCTAAACAGTGGGCGTTCCGCTCGTGGCTGACGGGCATTGCGTTGGCGACCGGTTACGCTGTCGGACATCGGATAGTCACAGGGACGCTGCCACTCGTTCCCCATTCCGTTGAGGGGTGGTTGCCTTTGTCGGCGCTGCTTGTGGCGATGCTCAGTGCCCTTGATCATCTCCCGACCTTACCGACGGTCCTCAAAACGATGTGGCGATTGCCGGTCAGCGTTGGGGCAGTGGCAGTGTTGCTGTTGCCGGCAGCGTCGTTGACGATAGGCGCAAAAATCGCGTGGGCGATCGGCTTGGGGATGGCACTGACGGCACTGTGGTTAGCGATGGACGCGTTAGCAGAACGGCAGACAGGTGTGTTGCTACCAATCTCATGGTCAACGGTGGCGACAGCGGGCAGCGCCGCTTTGTTCATCGCCCACACAGCCGCTATCAGCCAACTGGCGGGCGTCCTTGCAGCGGTTACGGGGGCAGCGTTCGCGTTCGGGTTATGGCAGCGGCAATGGTCGTGGGCAAAGGGAGCCGTCAGCGTCGTCGCCGTGTTGCTGTTTGGCGTCACGGTCAACGGCGTTTTCTATGCCGAATTGCCGTTGGCATCGGCAACCTTTTTGTGGCTGGCAGCGGTCGCCGGTTGGGTGCGTTTTGCACCCATTAGCCAGCGCTTGCCTGCGTGGGCGCAAGTCGCAGGGCAATTGAGCGCCACGATAGTGGGCGCAGGTGTCGCTGTCGGCATCGCCGTGCTCAAAATCGGGTTGCCGACCGGCGGTTATTGAAGTTACCGCGCACACCGAAAGCGCACAATGCGACGAGGAGGTGAAAGGCAATGCGTCAATGGTGCACTTGCATTGGCGTAGCGGTGCTGGTGATGAGCGGGGCGATGTGTGCCGTCGCGCAACAGGGCATCGTCGTTGAGACGGTGCATTACCGTAGCGGCGATGAAACGGTCTCGGGCTACTTGGCGCGCCCAAAGGGCAAAGGTCCATTTCCCGCTCTCGTCGTCATCCACGAATGGTGGGGGTTGGTGGATTGGATCAAAGAAAACGCCCGCCGGTTTGCTGAACACGGTTATGTGGCGTTGGCAGTGGATTTGTATCGCGGGAAAACCGCTGCGACGCCTGACTTGGCGCACGAGTTAAGTCGGGGGTTACCCGAAGACCGCGCTTTGCGGGATTTGAAAGCCGCCGTCGCTTACTTGCGCCAGCAATCCTTTGTCAACCCTCAGCGCATCGGAGTGATCGGTTGGTGCATGGGGGGCGGTTACGCGTTGCAATTGGCGCTCAACGCTGATGTCACAGCGTGTGTGGTCTGCTACGGGCGCGTCGTGACCGACGCTGAAGGGTTGAAACCGCTTAAGGCAGCGGTGTTGGGCATTTTCGGCGATCGGGATCGGGGCATCCCAGTGGAGACGGTGCGAGCGTTTGAAAAAGCGCTGCAAAAGCGGGGCGTTGTGCACACCATCCACATTTACCCAGGTGTCGGACATGCCTTCATGAACCCCGCCAACCAACGGGGCTACAACGCTGAGGCGGCACAGAAGGCATGGCAGGAGATTTTTGCCTTCTTGGACACCCATTTGAAAGGCAAAGCGCGCGGCGCCGCGAGGTGACCCTATATGCCCCAGTGGCTGGCTGCGTTGGTCCCCCTTGTCACGGGACGGTTCGCAGTAGCGTTGCTCGTCTTACGGGTCGTGGCAGGGTTAGCGTTCCTGCATCACGGTTGGGGAAAAATTCAAAACCCCTTCGGTTGGATGGGACCGAACGCGCCCTTCCCCAGCCTCTTGCAAGCCCTTGCAGCGATCTCAGAGTTTTGCGGCGGGCTGGCGTGGATCTTAGGGTTGCTGACGCCGCTGGCGTCGTTGGGCATCCTTGCGACGATGACCGTCGCCATCTGGACGCATTTGTCAAAAGGTGATCCCTTCGTCGGTCTTCCGGGGCAACCCGCTTACGAGTTGGCGGCAGTCTACTGGACGGTTGCACTGCTGCTGCTACTGGCAGGTCCCGGACAATTTTCGTTGGACGCTGTGCTCGTGCGATGGTTGGCGCACCGCAACCGCGCAGCCTTGAACCCCCAATAGGGGCGAGCCGTCGGTCGCCTCTGAAGGGTGACAAGCCCTATGACCCATTGGTATCGCGAGTTTTTTGATGACCTGTATCTGCGGGCGTATCGGCGGATGGAAGCGCCAGAACAAGTGCAGCGCGAGGTAGACTTCATCGTCCGTGCCTTGCAACTGCCGAAAGGGACGCGGGTGCTGGACTTGTGCTGCGGGCAAGGGCGGCACAGTTTGGAACTGGCACGCCGCGGCTTTCAAGTCGTCGGTGTGGACTTGTCCGAAGCCTTGCTTTACGCCGCCCGACAGCGAGCGGAGCAGGAAAGGTTACCGGTTACCTTCATTCGCTGCGACATGCGCGACATTGAATTTGCTGACGAGTTTGACGCCTGCATCAACATGTTCACTTCGTTCGGCTACTTAGAAAGCGAGGACGAGGACGCCAAAGTCCTCCAACGGGTCGCTGTAGCACTGAAGCGGGGCGGCAAACTGCTGCTGGATGTGATCAACCGCGACCGCTTGGTGCGTCAGTTTCAGGCGCGCGAGTGGCACGCCGCCGATGAAGGCTGGCTCGTTTTAGAAGAGCGCACTTTTGACCACCTCAGCGGGCGCGTGGAAACGCTGTGGGTTATGGTGACGCGCGACGGTGTGCGGTACGAGCGTCGCTTTTCGGTGCGAGCCTACACCCCCGCAGAGTTGCGCTGGATGTCGGAAAGGGTCGGTCTACGGGTAACGGAGTTGCTGGGCGATTACGATGGGCACCTTTACACCTGGGACAGCCCGCGTCTGATCGTCGTGGCGGTGAAAGAGTGACATGGGCGTCAAGGCAGTGGCTCAGGGACCGCTTTGAACGCTGCCGGCGCTGCCCCGAGCCATTCAGGGCGCACGGCGATGCTTCTGCGGCGTGTGAGAAGGACGCCGCTGTCTTGGAGCATCTTGAGGTGAACGGTGACGCACTCTCGCGAGGTGCCGATGAGGGACGCCAACTGGGCGTGGGTGAAGGGTAAAACGAGAAAACCGGCTTGGCGGGTCAAACCGCCCCGTTGCTGCAGCCATTCAATAGCGCACCGAATGCGTTGCGGAATCTCTTCCGATAACGCTGTAGCGACCAACTCAGTGACCCGTAACGCGTCGCTTACGGCAAGCAGCAACTGGCGGGCTATTAGCGGGTGTTTAGCCGTCGCGATCTCCAAATCCTCTTTTGCGATGCACCATGCCGTGCTCGCGGTGACGGCTTCTGCGGAGTTGATGCGGTAGGGCGTAACAAGACACTCTTCACCAAACAAGTCGTTAACGCTGCACCACCGCACGACGGCTTCCTTGCCCGTGCTTGTGAGGCGATAGAGCCGAATGCACCCGCTCGCTCCGATGAACAAATGCCGCGCTGCGTCACCCCTCGCAAAAATCAACTCGCCAGCGTTCCATCGCATTGGCTGCACCGTTACCCCATACTGCCGTAGCAATGTCAATAGCCTGTCCGACACAGTGAACCACCTACCGCTAACATGCATGGCAGCAGGCAGCGGGTTATAATTTGCGGCGGCATCAAAGGAGGCGCAACGCTATGTTGGCACACTACATCCCAATCGGTGTCGCTATTGTGCTGGCGGTGCTTGTTGCCGCAGGCATGTTGTTGTTATCGCACATCATCGGACTGTTGGAAGCCAAACCGAAACGGAGCAAAGTGGTCGCTTATGAGTGCGGCAACGAGCCCGCCGGTGACGCCCGGCAGCGTTTCCCCATCAAGTTCTATGTCATTGCCATGCTGTTTATCGTGTTTGATGTGGAGGTCGTCTTCTTCTACCCATGGGCGGTCGTTTACCGTGAGTTGGGGACGGCGGCGCTGACGGCGATGGCGGTGTTTTTGGGCATTCTGGTCGTCGGCTACATCTACCTATTGCGCACGGGTGCGTTTGAGTGGGAATGGTGGGAGCAGGAGCAACCGGAGGCGCCAGCCCCGCCTGTTGAACAGCCCACCCGAATCGCGTCCGCTGAGCCCCACCAACCTGCTGTCCCTGTAGGAGGCGAAGTGCGATGAAGGTTAGCGTCGTCAAGACCACGATTGACGGACGGGAATTGGTCATCGCTCCCCCCGCCCAAGCAACTGGAGAAATGTTGGAAGATGAGGGCGTGGACGAAGAAATGCGCCAAGTGATCGGGCGCAATGTGTTGCTGGCGAAGTTGGAGGAATTTTTGCGGGTCAATCCCGTCCAAGCGTTGGTCAATTGGGCGCGGGCTAATTCATTGTGGCCGGCGACTTTCGGGTTGGCATGTTGCGCCATTGAGATGATGGCGATGGTCGCTTCCCGCAACGATGTGGCGCGGTTCGGAGCAGAGGTGTTTCGGGGTTCGCCGCGTCAGGCGGATTTAATGATCGTGGCAGGGCGCTGCTCGTGGAAGATGGCGCCCGTGCTCAAACGCATCTACGACCAAATGCCCAATCCCAAGTGGGTCATCGCAATGGGGACTTGCGCGTCATGCGGCGGCGTGTTTCAAAACTACGCCATCGTGCAAGGCGTGGACATGGTCGTGCCGGTGGATGTTTACATCGCGGGTTGCCCGCCACGCCCCGAAGCCGTCATTGACGGTATCCTGAAGTTGCAGGAGAAAATCCGTCGCGAGCGTGTCGGTGAACATCGCCGGCGTGAAGTCCCGTGAGAGGGGGAGGGAAGGAGCGCGATGGCAGAAGTGCATCACCGATCCCTTGACCGCTTGACAGAAATTGCCGAACGGTTGCGGGAGCACTTAGACGCCGACGCTGTGGAAGACATCAAGGTGCACAACGGAGAATTGACCGTCACGGTGCGCCGGGAGGCGCTTTCGGATGCAATGCGTTACCTGCGGGATCAAGAGCGGTTTGAGATGCTGGTGGATGCGACAGCAGTGGATTACGCCCCACTGCGGGGCGAACCGCGCTTTGAAGTCATTTACCATTTGCTGTCGCTGTCGCAACGGGTGCGGTTGCGGGTAAAGGTGCAGGTTCGTAGCGATGATGCGTGGGTGCCGACGGTTTGCCCCATCTACCCCAGCGCCAACCCCTACGAGCGGGAGATTTGGGACATGTTCGGCGTGCGCATTGAAGGGCATCCCAACCTAAAACGCATCCTGACTTACGACGAATTTCCGGGGCACCCCTTGCGCAAAGACTTTCCGCTCTTTTGGCAGCCAGGGATGTCGCTTGGGACAACCGAAGAGCGTTACGAGGAATGGTGATGCCCAATGGCAACGGTGGAACGGACGCAAGCGACGATGACCATCAACATGGGTCCACAACATCCCAGCACGCACGGCGTCCTGCGGTTGCTGTTGACGCTGGAAGGCGAGACGGTGCTGGATGTGGAACCTGTCATTGGCTACTTACATACAGGCATTGAAAAGGAAGCGGAGTTCAAAACCTACCACAAGGTCATCACGCTCAACGACCGCTTGGACTATGTGTCAGGGATGACGAACAACTTCGCCTATTCGTTGGCGGTGGAAAAGTTGCTGGGGATTGAGCCGCCCAAGCGGGGGCAGTATTTGCGAGTCATCGTCGCCGAGCTGCAGCGCATCGCCAGCCACTTGGTGTGGTTAGGCACGACGGGGTTGGAGTTGGGTGTTCTTAGCGCGTTTTTCTACTGCTTTCGGGAGCGGGAGAAAATTTTGGACTTGTTTGAGATGCTGTGCGGGGCGCGGTTGACTTACTCCTATATCATCCCTGGCGGTGTCCGTTACGATCTACCCGACGGCTGGATAGACCGATGTCGCCAATTTTTACGGGAGTTCCCGCAAGCATGGCAAGAGTTGGACGAACTCATCAGCCAAAACCCGATTTGGTTGGAACGCACCAAAGGTGTCGGGACCATTAAGCCCGAAGATGCGATCGCGTGGGGCGTGACAGGACCGTGCTTGCGGGCATCGGGCGTGGCGTGGGACTTGCGCCGAACGATGCCCTATTCGTCCTACGACGACTTTGATTTTGACATCGTGACGGAAACGGACGGTGACACTTTCGCCCGCTACTGGGTGCGAATGCGCGAGATGTTGGAGAGCGTGAAAATTGTTCAGCAGGCTATGGAGAACTTGCCCAACGGTCCCGTCTTGGCAGACCATCCGTGGGCGACACCTCCGCCTAAAGACCGCTTGGACAAAGACATGGAAGCGCTCATCCGCCACTTTTTGTTTTACAGTCGCGGCTACCCCGTCCCGCCCGGAGAAGCCTACGCGGCAGTGGAAAGCGCGCGGGGAGAAGTCGGGTTTTACATCGTCAGCGACGGCAGCGAGAAACCTTATCGGATGCATGTGCGAGCGCCGTCGTTTATCCATGTCCACGCTTTGCCCATCGCCGCTGAAGGGCACCTCATCGCCGACTTGATCGCCATCCTTGCCAGTTTTGACCCTGTGATGGGTGAGGTGGACCGGTGACGAGGACACGCATTCCCACCCGCCCTTGAAGGAATAACAACAGAGATCGCCGAAACGCGCGAGGTGTGTTGACCGATGGCAGTGCTCACCGAAGAGATGCGTCAAGAAGCCGAACGCATTATTGCCCAATATCCGCAGCGGAAAGCAGCCATCATGCCGTTGCTGTGGCTGGTGCAAGAGCGGTTCGGTTACATCCCACACGAGGCAGTGCCCGAAATCGCCGACCTGGCAGATACGACGCCCGTGCACGTAGAAGCCATCATCAAGTTTTACGAGATGTTTCACGACCACCCTGTCGGCAAGTGCCAACTGATGCTGTGCACGAACATCAGTTGCCTGCTGTGGGGTGCAGATAAGACGCTGCAAAAGCTGAAAGAGGTGCTGGGTGTCGAAGTCGGCGAAACCACCCCCGACGGTTTGTTCACGCTGGAAGAGTTTGAGTGCCTCGCCGCCTGCGACAAAGCCCCTGTGTTGCTGGTCAACGCAGTAGAGTTGCTGGAAAAAGTAACGCCTGACAAGGTAGAACAAATCATCGCCGAATTGCGCCAACGCTACGGCAATGGCGCTCAAGCGTTGATCGGGCAAGGGCAATGACGGGCAGCGATACACCTTGCGTTCGTGGATTGCTGTGATTTGCTTGAAACAGCGCTACTATTAAGCCAACTCGCTCCCAAAATGAAAAGAGAAGTAATGTTGCTCGGTCAAGGAGTTGGTGACACGGGTGATTGGATTGCCATGTTCATGATATTCACGCGATTAAAGTTTCATCGTTGGGTTTGCAATGGGTGGCGAGATCCAACGATGATACGGACTGGACCGAGCAACCCCGCTTCTTCCAAAGGAGCGCCTTTGCGATAGTGCTTCCAAGTTGTGAAAGTCAGTCGCCCTGACGGTCGCTGTTTGCCTTCAACGAACCACTGAGGGAACGCCATCAATCTGCCGTCGGAGTGCCACTCGCAATCGTCAGGCAATTCCTCATCGCCGATCAACCTATTGACCCAAGTGTTCGTCACCCGCACTTCAAGCCGATTCCTACCGGGCTTGACAAATTTTGTGATCTCAAATCGGAACGGGGGGGTCCATCGGACACCCAATGCGACGCCGTTAATTCGCACTTCAGCGATATGCCGAACGACGCCCAAATCCAACACGATAACCTTACCTTCACCGAGCCAGTCTTTCGGGACTTCAAACTCGCGCACATAAGTTGCTGTGCCTGAAAAGTAACGGATGCCAGCATCTGGATGTTGCGACCACGAAATCAACCGCTCAAACTTCACAACCTCAGGTGCGCCCCAATTTGGCGGAAAGCGAACTTCCCAATTGTCGTCCAACGCCAGCGGTTCTGGGACGGACTTGACCATTATTGTTCGCTTCTTGCCAGTGCGGGTCTTGATTTCGTAAACGCCACTTTGCCACGCCACCAATTCAACTTGCCCTTTCTCGTTCACCCTCAAATCGGCAGGAAAGCGAGCAAGCACTCTTGTGCCCTCAGGAATTTGCAGCACCTCACCTTCACGCACAATCACCGTTCGTTCCTCACCGTCTACGGCATAGTCAACTCGCAACTGCTTGACAACGAAAGGAGCAGGGTCACCAGCGATAGCGTTGCTGGCTTGAACGACAAGTTCCCCATCCTGCACCATCGCTTGAAGTTGCTTCGTCACATCCACGCACCTGTTCGGATCGTTCAGGACGCCGTAAATTGCCCTCCGAATTTCAAGTCTCTTTGTCGGTGCTCGTTCTGGCAACCAAGCATTTGTGCCATTTCGTTGAAAGGAAACGACTGCATCAATGGGTTTTCTGTCCGATCGGAAGACAACAAAGAACGATCCGTAAGGAGGCAATTGCAACAAAACAGTGATGCGGTCATCCCTCTCCCCAAATGCGGTCGCCTGTTCAATTTCTCCTGAGTCGGGATGCCAAAGTTCGGGAACTTTCCCTCTCACTCGGAAGGTGCATTCAACAGTCTCCCATCGTTCCCGTTGGTTAGCGACGAAGTAAATGTCAAGATTGCCGATTCGTCGGTGAATCCAAGCGATTGAGGCAAACCCGCTACCTTTAAATTCAAAATCGGGCTTGACACCTTTTTGAGCCAGAACATCCTCAACCGCTTTGCCCCAGCAAACTTTGCCCTTGCCGTAACTTCGCTCCGTAAAGGTTTTGCCGTTCAATTTGCCCCAAATTTCGTTCGCCAACTTTTGCACTTCTGCGTCGCATTGCGGGTAGTTTTGCAAACTCGGTGAGCGAGTCGGTTTGGGACCGATAATTGTTGCGCCTGCAGAGACGAGTTCTCGGATTTTACGCAAAACTTGAGGTGTCATGGCGTCCGAATCGGGCAAAACTAAAACCTCGTAACTCGTTCCACTCGGCAAAACAACTTTACCGTTGCGCACCCTTGCTCGCATTAACACTTCCGTCGGGCAAGCATCGTAGTCGTAACCTTTCGCTTTCAAGTCAGGTCTGTATGGTGCGGAATTTGGAGCGTGTTCGCCGACGAAGAACAAGATGTCAGCGACGAAAGTGCCTTGTTGAAGCAGGTATTGACAACGGGTCAGGTAATCAATCCAAGCCTTTGCGTTGTCCCACCAAGTTTGAGTTCGTCCAAAATGAGAGCCCCAAGGTCCCATCGTCATGGCAGGCAGGACATTGAACCAAGGTTGGTGTGCGGTTGTGTGGAAGATGAAACGATTGATACCTTCGCAAAAAGCGCGGTCGCCAATCGCTTTGAGCATGTAAGGGTGAGTGCTCCAACGACCGTGCTCAGGTGTCGCAGTGAATGCTTCAGCGCCGACTATTGGTTTCCCGTAAACATGGGCAGTGGACGCAGCCAATTTGCAAGTTTCCATGCCCCAATTTGTCCCAACCCAAAACTCACCCATCGGGATGTCAGCACGCCCACCACAAACAAGGTCTTCAAAGGGACCGTTGCCATACGGTTCAGTTGAAAAGAGCAAACCATTTTTCCGACATAGTTCAGCGAAATAGCCGTAGTAGTTCTCGGCAAATAAGTCGGCGATAGTTCGCCTGTAATCCCAAAGGAATCGCTCACTGACCTCAACGCTCTCAACGACATAACCTGCCAAGACAGGCAAATAAGGCAGCAAATCGTAACCGCACCGCTTGCGAAACTCCTCTCGGAACTTTGGCGTCCAGTTTTGGCAGCCGACTTCGTAACTGTCAACAAGCACATTGTTGAAAACCTTGCCTGCGAGGGGACCGACTTCCCTCAACAACGGTTCAATTGCACTTTTCCAAAAAGCATCCAACGCCTCACGGCTCATCTTGTCAACTTCAAGCCCACGCCCTTCTTGAGGTGCAGGGTGGTTATCTTTGCCTGTCGGCGTGTGTCCAATTCTCAAAATCGTCCAATCACCTTCTGGCACTTCCCAATCCAACCGACCATCGGGTTGTAAGCGGTTTGTCAAGTCTACGATGGACGAAAGTTTGATAACTGCTTCAGACGGAGCAGCAACACCTTTTGCAGGCACGATGTTGTTGGCTCGCTCGTATGCTGCTTTTGCTCGTAAGTTTTCAATTCTCAAGTTTCCCTTTGGTGTCGGAAATGCGAGGATCGCGATATCACGGTAGTAACCTGCTCGGGTTTCAGGTTGAGGTAATTTGTCAGCGAACTTCATGGGACCTTTAACTTGGATCTGGCTCGTCACGACCATTTGCATTGCGTGTTCGGGTTTGACCCAAGGACCGCCACTGCTTGACCAACCAGCACAGTTGTGGACACAAAATTCAAGACCCAATCGCCCTGCTTCCCGAACAGCGTGGCGGAACAAGTCAAACCATTCACGGCTGAAAAACTTGACGGGACCGTTCGGCACCCCAACATCAACATTGAACAGTTGCACCCCACCGATGCCTGCTTTCGCCAATGCTTCCAAATCAGCAGTGATGCCTTCCTTCGTCACATTGCCGTTAACCCAATGCCACCAAGTGTGAGGTTTGGCGGACGCAGGCGGTTGACGGAAGGATCGCTGAAGTGCGGTAGGCGAAACTTGCGCCTTGCAAAACGAAATGACTGACAGTAAAGCAAACCACACCGCTGCAACTTTCACCTTCATCCACATCGCCATCACCTCTGCTTTGTTGAATTTTCCTCTGACAGTGCCTCGGAGGACGCGTCTCCTGACGCGCCCTTATGGTGTTCATGCCATTTTCGGCGGCTCAGAAAAGCCGCCCTCTGACCATTCAACGCAGCCCCTTTTCTAAAGCACCGATCGTCGGGAATACATCCCGACGCTACAAAGACCATCGCCCTTCATGGGTGACGGTCTTTTGAAATCTTACAGTCACCAGGGGCAAGTCCCAATGCTATCAAGTATAACTGAGTCGTGGTAAGAGTGGCGCGGAACGCAAGCCCCAAAATTGTCCATTCGCCAATTGCCAATTTGCCCATCTGCCAAACTACCGATCTACCGCCCTGTCGATTTCATGACTTGTCAACTTGCCGAACCTCGTTCCTACACCCTGCGTCTCCTATCCCACGCTCATAAGCGATGGGCAGTGAAATTACCAACCCATCGCTGTCAACCATGCGTGGGCAATGAGCAAATGCCCGACAGCGTTGGGATGAACGGGTTCGGGACAAAACATATCGGCAGCACGGTATCGTAATTGCTCTTGGAACAAATCGTGCAGCGGGACAAAGACGGCATCAAACTCACTCGCTAACTTGCGAACAATTTGGCGATAATCGTTCAATGCCCGCAAAACTTCCGTCCGCCACGAATTCGTTTCCGTATCGGTGCTGATGTAAAACGGCTCCATCAACACGAGTTGAGCACTTGTTCGTTCCTTCGTAAGTGTCAAGCACTCACGATAAAGTTGCTCGTAGCGTTCGGGTGGAACTGCTGTTGGTTCGTTGCGTAAAGTGCGGTGGACATCGTTGATACCGATGAGCACGGAAACCCAATCGGGTTTGAGTGTTAAGACATCATCGTGCCAACGCTCACGCAAATCAGCAACTGTATTGCCGCTGATGCCTTTGTTGACAGTCGTTAGCGAAAGGGAGGGATAGCGAATAGCAATCAAGTCTGAGACGAACTTCACATAGCCGTTGCCTAACGGTGGAGCGATATCGCGCCGACCGCAGTCGGTGATGCTGTCCCCGATAAAAACCACCTTCTGACCTTCCTGCAACCTAAATCCCATTTTCGCCACCTCCAACTGAAGTTTGAATTGACGGTTGTTTGAACGCAAGTCAGTCGTTTCACGGGTTGCGGCGAGCGCACCAATAAACGGCGTTGCGGATGATTTTAAGCACTCGCTCGTCTTTCATCGTTGGTAAAGTTTCGTGTCCTGGTCGGAAGTAGAAAACTCGCCCTTTGCCTACGCTCCAAGTCAACCCGCTTCGGAACCAATGACCCGAGCCGAAAGTTGAGATGAAGACAACCGTTTCGGGTTGAGGGACTTGGAACGGTTCGGCGTAAAACTCTTCGTCGGGCAAGGTGAAGTGCGAAATGCCTTTTGCGATGGGATGGTTTGGGGCGACGACCCAAATGTACTCTTCGCGACCATGACCAACTCCACCAAGATGCCCTGGGGCGTTGAGCAACCGTTGGAACGGCTTTGCGTAGTGGGACGAATGAAGGGCAATGAAGCCCATCCCATCATCTTTCACTCGCTTGACAATTTTGTCAACAATGTCATCCCGCACTTCACCATGTCGGACATGCCCCCACCAAATCAAAACATCGCACCGTTGTAACTTCTCAGAAGGCAAACCTTGCTCTGGATCGTTAATGCTGACCGCCTCTGCTTTGATGTTTGGGTCTTTGTTCAGGAAAGCAGCGATAACGCCGTTGTGACCTTCTGGGTAATGCTCTTTCGGTTCCGTTCGCTCCGACCAAACGAGCACATAAATTTGCTTGCTCTTTGTTCGCTGCTGTGCCACGCCCAACTGCGCCGCCGTCACAGCGAAGATGAGGCTCTTGCCCAACTGCAACCACTCGCGCCGTCTCATCGTTTCAACCTCCTTTTGCCCAATTTCTCGCTGTCGTCGTGAAGTAAGGCAGGGTCTTACATCCTGCCGAGAAATTTTGTCAGCACGAGATAGACCTGTGTTTTTAATCAAACAACTCCACTGTGCCCCAAAGGTGTGGCGAGCGCAGAACGCCCAAATCTTTTTGACGGTGCCAGTAAACTTCTCGTGCACCCCGTTCACTATGAATTGTCAAGTTGATGTTTAAGCCGAGTTTTGCTCCAACTTGTGGTTTGAAGCCGTGAAGGTATTTTGTCGGCAGCAAAACTTCAACGATGTATCCATCGTTCGTTTTCCTTGCAGCGCTTTTGATTTCAGGTAAGTCATAGAGGGTCTGCGGGATTTCGTTTCCCCGCTTCCACTGTCCGACATAAACACGCCCTTCATCAACTAAAGGCACAAACCAAAACTGATGATCGCCGGGTTCAAAGGAACGAGGTCGCTTATCATTGCGGGTGTCAACGAACAATTCAATGCAATCACCCGTCCAAAAACTTCTTGGGTCAGACACCTTGACAATTGAATTGCGGACTTCCGTTGCGATATAAAGTCCTTCTGACGACCAAGCCAAAAACAGACGGACATTGGGTTCGCCGAAAGTTGATCGGAGCAACCAAAAAGGAACGGCCCATTTTTCGCCCCACTCGTTTAACTTTCCGTCAAGTTCAACTTTTGGTGCCCTGTGAACTTGAAAAATCGGCGGGACCATAAACTCAGAAGCGATTGCCCGTTCAAGTGTCCCAAAAATCACTTGGGCGCTTTCGCCTAACTGCCACTCGGGTGACCATGTCAGGTTAACAGCAATCTCTCTTATTTCACTGGGTTTTAATTCCTCAATGTTCACCGAGTTCGGGATGACCTGCCAAGACTTCGGCAACAGAAATCGCAAGACGCCTTTAAGGGTTCGGAGCGAATTGTTTGCAACTTGGACTTTGACTTTCGTTTGTCCAGGCTCGCCTTCAATCGGAAAAACTTTGAGAGTCACTGGCTTTGTGATCAACACTTTCGCTCTCATCTCTTTCAACCTTTGACCGTTCTCCTCGGCAACAACAAGTACTTCGCGGAAACCTTCGGGTTCGCCCTGTGCAACAGTGACATTAAAGGCAACATTCGCTTGAGAGTTCACTGGAACCTTGACATTTGCTTCCAACCTGTCAACGAGCCAGCTTTTTGGTGCGACGACACGCACCGTTGCGTTTATTTCGCGATTGCGATTGTTGAGAATTTGAACGCGAATTGGGAAATTGTCACCTGCAGCAGCGACGGTAAGTTGTGGAGTGTCAAGGCTGTAAGCCGTTTGTTTGAACCAGCGGTCATCACGGGAAATTCCGACAGCGAAGATAGGTGCTCGGCTGAGCCTTTGAGTTCTATTGTCAAGGGGATTGGCGAGGAAATCGTAAAGTTGTCCCGACTCAAAGTTGACAACGGGACCGACATCTCTCTCAACTGACCACAAAACTGCCACCAATTTGCCATCGGTCTCAAAGACGAAACCTTGTGTGCCTGCACCAGCATTGCAGTCGCCAATGTATCGGGGTGTTGGGAGCATGTTGGTCAAGGCAGCAAGAGCGCAAAGAGCGAGTTTTGGTTGACCGTCAGCGGTCAAAAGCCCACAACCGTCAAAAAACTGCTTTGGCTCAGGAGAGTCAAAGTCGTAGAACCAAAAGGCTTTGTCAACCCCCGCAGCAAGGGCTAAAAGCCAACCTCGTTGCAGGTAAACTGCTTGCTCAAAGGGCGAAACGACATGACCTGCAAGGGTGTCCCAACCAAACTCGGTCAGCCAAAGTTGTCGTTGCTTTTTGTCACTTATGGATGTCTGCTTAGCCTCACGAAGCAAATCAAAGAACAAACGCACTTCTCGGCTTACGCCTTCGGCTGGATTGAAATTCACGATGTTCAGTTCAGGCGCATCGGCACCGCAGTAGTGATGGACATTGACAACTTTGATGCGCTCAAAATCTCCGCTCTCAACGCACGGCTTGATGCGATCGGGAAAAATTCCCGCCTGCCCTTGTTCAACGGCTACTAAGGTCCCACCACCAATTGCGTCAACTATTTCAGCAAATGCTTTGTGAAACACCCGATAGTTAGCCCAATTGATCTGCTCTTCTGCGTTCCTGTTCTCCTGCGGGAAGTCATACTCGTTGTCAAGTTCCCAGTGAGTAATTTGCGGAAAGGCAGCGATAATCGTTGCTATTTCATGGCGCCAATCCAAATCTGGACCGATGTCGCTTGACAATTTCCCATCTTGTATCTTTGGTCGCTTGATAGCACCTTGCAAACAAGCGAGCAATTTTGCCCCTGCCTTTTGGTAACGCCATAAGAGTTGGTGATACCAAGGCCAACCGTCAAATCGACCATCGCCTTTCGCCTGCTTCATGGTTTCAAAGCCGAAGGCATAGTCACGGAACCAAACGATTCCAACCTTGCGAAAAGTTTCAATTGCCAACCTCTCGCGCCCGCCATGAACATTCAACCCGTAAGGTGAAACCAATTTTTCAATTTCTGTCAACTCTCGCGGTGGTGGGATGAAGGCGAATGCAAGTTGCTCGGAGCGTTCCGTTCCATCGCTAATTGTCAAGGTCGCTTTCGCTTGATACCAGCCAAAGCGCTTCAAAGGGAGCGCGAAAGCCTCTTCAATGTAGCCAGACGGATTTACCGTTCGTTGCTCGCTGAATACTTCTTTGCCAGCGAAATCAAAGACTTTCAAGTCAATCTTTCCATGCCTCGGTTGCGACAGCCAATCCCAAAGCCTGAAAACGATGGTCGGTTTTTCGCCAGCAAAAACATGGTTCGCTGCAGAACTCGTCAGTTCGGTTCGTAGAAGCGAAACAGGTGGTGGTTGGAGTTTCCTTCCGTCCCTCTCGTTAGGGGCAGGGCGCCAAGATTTTGGCAAACCCGTTTGCAGGTCGGTCGCCGACAAGTCCGTTTTAACTTCAATTTGGTCAATCAGGACGGTCAAGGTAAAGGCTTCACTTTGCCTGTCCCAGTTGTGGATATTCAAGCCAGCGATAGCGATGGGGCGACGCCAATCGTTTGGAACGGCGAAAGTTTCGGTTTGCCATTGACCGACGGTTTTCACTGGCAAAACCCAACTTAGCCGTCTCCCGTTAACCTCCGCCCTTCCCCATCCGTCAAGGAATTCCAGAGCGATCGTGTAACCTGTTGAGTTAACTTTGTAGCGAACGGTGACACTTTTCGCTTCACCGGGAATCCAAATTGGCTTAGAGGGCTTGACAGAGAACCACTCAAAACCTCTGCTGGAGAAGTGAACTTCAATGCACATGCTTTTGCCATCGGGCAGGTCAGGGGAATGTTCGCCAACAATTGAGACCTGTCCCGCCGCTTTGCTCCACACAGAATCCCAGGCGCACCAGTCAAAACTTTCCACAACCCTTGACGCTACCTCTAATGCGGCAACACTATTTGGCAGCGAAATCAAAAAGCTAACGAGGATGCTTATGATCCCCATCGTTGTCGCTCCTTCCATGAAATCAACGGTCATTGCGCAACCCATATTGTCTTCGTGATACTGTCTTCACTTATTGCGACATTGCCTTTTTGCTCTGATGTTGTTACAATTGTCATTCACCCGCACTAGTTGCTCCTCCACTCCTTTCGGCTAATCGTGCGTGCCATATTCTCACTTGTGTTGGTCATTCACGCTTTTCTGGTGATGGCTTAATGAGAGTGGGGGCTCTGGTTGTGTCCAGATGAATTGTCTCATCAAATTCGCGAAGGAACAGAGTAGCTTGCTGAACAGAGTTAAAAGTGAAAATGAAACTCTCGCCTCGGTTAGTGCTCACGAACACTGTTACCTTCTGCACACGACGAGGTGTGCTTTCGTCCAAGGCTTGTTTTAACGCTTCTTGTAATTTTGCTGAGATGTCAGCGATAAGCGTCTTAGCAATTTGGATTTTATCTTCTTCATTGAGCATATTAAACCGACGCCACGCTTCCATCGCTGCCTGTCTGTCTTTCTCTGACCATCGGTAGTTGACACCAAATTGCGACAAAATATCGCAGATGCGATCAAAGCCGATTTCAAAAAGTGTGACGCCAAAACTTGTTAAAAGTCGCTTAGACGGTTTGCTCCAGCTGCCCATCAGCACAGCGATAGAACAGCGCACTGTTGGAAACTTCTGCTTCAGTTTTGTGTGGGCCGTGCAAATCCAACTGGCTTTATCACGGTTGTGTTTTTTGTAGCGGATGTATTTGGATTCTAATAGAACCAGAGGTTGAAAACGCCTGTTGACAATGACTGCATCCACTTCGTAGTCATTGCCGTCTTGGTCGGTCAGAATCAGTTTCCTACGTTTTTTTTTCATTCAGTTGCTTAGGCGTAGTGACATAAATTGCTCCATACTGTTCAGCAATAGGGCGCAAAAGGCGATGAATTTCCGCCTCCAGAAGGCTACCAATGGCTTCGCTCAAAGCGCTGCCAGGGTTAGCAACTTCCATCGCCATGAGTCCATCACTTCCAGACCGTTAAGATAACCTCACGCAGTGGAACTTTGTGCCGCTGGGGGTTATCCCGCCATTTTCCACCGCGTTGGCGTAGGGTTTGAATCGTGTAACGACGAAAGCCTAAACCCAATGCCAGTTCACCTAAGTAGCGGTCGGTCGGGATATGGATGCCGTAAGGTGCACTATCACCCAGCACTAACACAAGCGGTGCCCCGCTCTTGAGCACACGATAAACTTGATACAGCACTTTTACCATGTCATTGAAGTAACCTGCCACCATTAAGTCATAACTCTTTTTGCCACCCTTAAGCCTTCTCATTCGCTCTAATTGTGTCACTTTGTCCCGCAGTTGCGAATAAACAATGTGGGAAAGGTCACGCAGTTGGGGACTCAGTGGTTCAGTACTAAATTCAGTGCGTCTCACTTGTGTCGTGGCAGCGACAATAAGACGGTCGCGAATTTGTTCTGTTATGTCGCGCCACGACTTTGCCCAGCCGAAAAAGTAAAGTTCTAAACGGGTTCGGTCAGCGTAATCGTAATTATTTAAGTAGGGTGGCGATGTAACAACTAAATCCACACATTCATCACTTAGTGGATAGGTTTCACGGGCATCCTGTAGGAGCAACTTACAGGTGACTTCCACTTTCGCTTGCGCCGAACGAACCTCCAGTAAGTCTTGGAAAAACATCTGCGTTGTTTCACAGAAAACAGAGATAGCATCGCGTTCCCGCTTTTCGTGATATTCTGACGGCGCGATGTAAGGCCAGCCCGCGCCTGCTCTCGTCGCCGTTCGCAAAGTATCCGCCAAAGCTAACAAAAACAGGTCACGCTCTTGAGGCGTGAGGTCAAAAGCATTGATGGTATCTCGCACAAATTTAAGTTTCCTCAGATTTTGTTCAGAGAAGCATTTGTGAACCAATTCCGGGAACTCGCTCAAGTCCTGCTCCTGCAAGACATTGTCCGGTGGTTGGCGAACCGTTCGCAGCAATTCCATCAAATCACGACGAAGCCGCTCCATATCAAATTCCCAGAAGCATTTCACCTTTGCGACCCAATGCACGAAAGGGTGGATTTCAATACCGACAGCGTTGACACCCCTTAGTTTTGCAACAACATTCACTGTCCCACAGCCAACAAAGGGGTCTAAAATCCAATGAGTGTGGTTCAGCCGAAACTCGTCTATCAGTGTTTCCACAAGTTTGTAACTAAAGCCAGCCGGATACTTAAACCAGCGATGCACCGGCGCCCGCAGGCAATCTTGAAAGGTGCCCAACTTGGACACATCCAACGGATGGGCGGTCACCAACGGTTTAGGGGCAAAAAGGTAGGGTTGTGCCGTTTCCCGCACGATGAATAGCGATTCAGATTCCGCCAACTCTTTTCACCTCAAAACAAAAACTTCTCGCGCCATTGCCTTTTGGCTCTAATGCTGTTACCATTATAACCTAATCATAGGAGCATGTAAAGAGAACAAAAGCGGAAGCGACGCACTGAAAGATGAGGGGTGACGCTCATGCAGGAAGTGCTGATCGTTAAGCGACGCGTCGGAATTCCAAACAGCACAGACATCGCCGTTTATATGGAGCACGACGGCTACAAAGCGCTGCGCAAAGTTGTCACGGATATGACACCCGACGAAGTGATTGAAGTCGTGAAAGCGTCGGGATTACGCGGCTGCGGCGGTGCCGGTTTCCCGACAGGAGTCAAATGGAGTTTCGTGCCCAAAAACATCTTCCCCAAGTTCATCTGCGTCAATTGCGACGAAAGCGAGCCGGGCACTTTCAAAGACCGCCTTATTTTGGAGAACGACCCCCACGCTATCCTTGAAGGTGCACTCATCGCTGCTTACGCCATCCAAGCCGAAAAAGTGTTCGTTTACCTACGAGGTGAATTTGGCAAAGCCTATCACATCATGCGCTGTGCCATTCAGCAAGCCTACGAACGCGGCTTTGCAGGCAAGAACATCGCAGGCAGTAACTTTTCCTGTGACATCGTGCTGCATCGGGGGGCAGGCGCTTACATTTGTGGTGAGGAGACGGCGCTGTTAGAATCGCTGGAGGGCAATCGGGGTGAGCCCCGCATGCGCCCGCCGTTTCCCGCCGTTAAAGGGGCTTTCGGACAACCGACCGTCATCAACAACGCCGAAACTTTAGCCCGTGTCCCGCCTATCATCCTCAACGGTCCGCAATGGTATCGGCAGTGGGGCACAGAACGCAGCCCCGGCACCCGTCTGTTTGCTGTCAGTGGGCACGTCAATCGCCCTGGCGTTTACGAGTTCCCGCTTAATATCGCCCTACGGGACTTAATTGAGTATGCCGGCGGCGTCGTAGGTGAGCGAGAAATCAAAGCGGTCATCCCCGGCGGTTCATCGGCACCGATGTTTGACCGGGAGACAGCGTTGAAAGTGACAATGGACTTTGAGTCCATCATGGCAGCAGGTTCCTTCGCGGGGTCCGCTGCGGTTGTTGTCATCGCTGAGGGCACCTGTATGGTCAAAGTGGCGCTGCGGTTGACGAAGTTTTACATGCGTGAATCCTGCGGCAAATGCACGCCGTGCCGCGAAGGCACTTATTGGCTTGTCAAAGTGTTGGAACGCTTCCACAATGGACATGCACGCCCTGAAGACATTGAGTTGCTGCAAAGTGTCGGCAAACAGATGGTCGGTAACTGCTTCTGTCTTTTGGGCGACACCGCACCCAACCCGTTGCTCTCAGCGCTCCGCATCGCTCCAGCAGACTTCGAGTTCCATGTCCGCCATCAGCGTTGTCCTGAAGAAATGAATGGCAACGGCATCCACGCATAATGCTGGAAGGTGTGCCCGGTGGAAGAATGGGCGGCAGTGCTCGTCATTTTTCGTCGTGATTGGGTTGCCCGTTGTCAGCCCGTTCGTGTATGCCGCTTTCAAGCGTTACCTAGAGCATAGGAAAAACTTGCGCAGGCGGACTAAACAGCTGCGACAAAAAAATACAGGAATTGGAGCGACGGGTGCAAGTGTTAGTCGTTAATGGCAACATCTTAGGGGGCAAAAGGCAGCTCACTTGTAACTTGGTAGCGGTCGCTGGAATGCGCTGCTTGGCAGGTGACTGATCCACTGATCCGATGGACAAAATTATTAGCGCTGCAAGCAAAAAAGGCATACCCAAAAGCTGCGCGACCATTTACCTGACCAGCAAGAGCCGAATTTGCAAAGGTGAGAGGGTGAAACTTCTCGGCAACTTCTCGCCACCGAGCAAGTCTATACCCGTGATTTTCTCTCCGTTGCTCCACAATCTCACTTTCACTGGGTCGTGTCGGTAATTGCAAAGGTTAATGACAACGCCTCTTGGCGTTTCAACGCATCTCCAAGCAACGCCCCAAATTCGTGCTCCCTTTTCATCACGAACCTCCACAAGTGGTTTAACGCCTAACGCTTTCAACTTCTCTGAAAGGGCTTGCCAAAGGTCACGCCAACTTGTCCTGCCGCATTCAAACCCAATTTGCTCCGCTTTGCTTTGTGCCCATTGTCCTGTGTTCCTCGCTATTCCATACTCGTTTCGGCTTAACAGGTTGCCATTTCCGACGAGGACGATATGACCTTTGTAGTGCTTTAGAGTTTCAAAGGCTGCATCTGAAAGGTGGACAATGTTCGGAACGAACAGGACGGGAACATCAGGCTCAATTCCCCGTTCCAACTGCCGCTCTGTGACAAACCCGACCTTGACACCTGTGAAAGTCAACGCTGTGTAAAGTTTGTTTCGGCAATCGGTGTAGCGACCGCCGTCCCAGACGAGAGATGAAACGCTGTGAAGGATAGCGACTTGTGCTGGCGCTTTTTGGAGCGCTGTTACCTCTTCCGCAAGTCGGTTCAAGTCAAGGCAAGTCAATCCAGCTGCTTCTGCACATGCAGGGCGGTGCATGATGCTGCCCGCAAAATCGCTTTTAGGGTCAAAAGTTCGTTCCCACACCCAAATTGTCGTCGCGCTCTGCCCGTAAACAGCGCCTTGCCACAAAGCGGCACGAATGTGTTCTGGCGGAACATATCTGGTCTCACGGTCGGGGATGATGTGGTTTTCGCTATTGAAGACTGGGGCGTCCTTGACAGACCGCTGCAAGTCGTATGCCATCGCGTTGAGTAGCCAGCCTTGAGCGAACTCGCCGATGCCATGCGAATAGAAGTTCACGCTGTCGTTGCCGTTGATGTCGCTGAAGGAAGCGAAAAGTTCAGCATCAACACCATAGCGCACATCAGGGTCATTGACCATTGTCCAAGTCATCGCTTTTGCGTGAACGGGCAAGTCGGGGGCAATTGCTTTGATTACATCGGCGAGCATCTTATGCCAGTTTGCGAACCACTCTTGGTTGAAGCGAACAAATTCAATGGATTGGGGACTTGGAGGGAGGGTCGGATTAAGCGGGTTCGGCAAAGGAATGTCTTCAAAACGAGCAAAGTTAGTTCCCCATCTTTTGTTGAGAGTTTGAATGTTTCCGTGTCGGTTGCGAAGCCAATCGTGCCAATCGCGAAGGGCAAACTCACATGGCTCTTCAGCGTTAACTGGTTCGTTAGTCAGACAAATGCTGTGCAGTGCAGGGTGGTCTTTGAGTGGCGGGATTACTTTGGCGATGTAACGCTTGAGCAAATCCTGGCTTTCAGGGGCGTGCAGACAAAACTGCAAAAAACCCTCACGGCGCTTTCGTAAATGCGGGTATTTTTCCAGCATCCATCGGGGAAAATAGTGTGGGCTAATGAGCAGGTTGACAGCAACCCCTGCTTTCGCGGCCCTGTCAAGGACGGAAAGAGTCTCGCGAATCGGCTCTTCGGAAACGACCCCTTCACTTGGGAAAACGCTGTTTGGTCCGAACTCAATTTGGATTATGTTGATGCCGTAGCGAGGGAACTTTTCAATGTCAGCGCGAACTTGCCCAAAGTGACCGTAGCCGACGAAGAAAACGGGACGAGGGGCGAGGGACGAAGGGCGAGATGGAAAGGTAACTGGGGCAACAAATGAAGGCCCAACGACTTTCGGTCGTTCGGTTCCCGTCCATCTCGGGACCTCAGGGAAGTTTCTTCTGCCAGCCAGCGCTTCGCTCAACTCTCGTTCCAACCTTTTCGCCATCGCTTCCATGTCGGAAATTTGCATGAAGGCTCGTCGTGTTTCGCTGTGTTTGAGGTCTTCCTCAGCGTAGTTGACGAAATTCTCAAGCACGGTGAAAGTGACCAACGGGTAACTGATGTCCATGCCTTTACCTTTCAAACTGTCAAGTCGGCTTTTGAGCGCAGACAGTTTCCGGCGCAGCGAGTTCAGGCGGGACGAAGCGTTTTGCGGGGAAAAGAAGCGAACAATGGTTTCAGCACTCGCAATCCTCTTGCTACCGTCAAAGAGTTGCAAGGTGAGCATTTTCGGCGAATCGTCAACCCCGACCGCTTCACCCTTGACAAGAACACGCCATGTGCCTTGCTGAAGCGGGAGCGATTTTTGCAAGAAGTTGGTTCGTCCAATTTGAACCCTGAAAAGCGCCTTCGGCAAAGGTTCAGGTAGAAACAGGTCAAAGGTGAGAGTGAATTCGCCATCGCCTTCAACATTACGCTCAATTTGAGTCGGTTCTAAAACAACTCGTTCGTCGTAGGGTTGACAGAAAGTTGCCTCGTTGCCTTCCTCTAATTTCACATCGTCAACCCAAAAACCTTTTGTCGGACTTTCGGTGACAATTCGCAGCACGAAATTGGTGTCCCGCTCCGACGGGACGAAGGTCATGCTGATGCGTTGCCACTTGCCTTGAGTTGGCGGTATGCGGAGCCGAAATTGCCAATTGGCTCCTCCGCCAATCCAAGCGATGCCAGGGTCATCAGACTTGATATATGCGCTCAGCGTGTAAGGTTTACCTGCTTGCAAGCGAATTGGTTCAGCCAGCCAGAGTGTCCCGTAAACATGGGCACCAAAAGGGGTGTTGTTGATGAACTTGAGGGAGCGCTTACCGCTGCGAGCCTGCGTTTCGTCAACCGTGCAAGTTGAGTCTGTGTTCCTTTTGTCCCACTGCCAACCGATAAGGGTACCACCGCTTGAAACCTGCTCAAAACTGCAGTTGGGAACAAGGTTCGGTCGGGCGGTCACTTGTTCAACTTTCAAGTTGCTCAATCTCAAAATACCTTGAGCCATAGTGCCACCTCCTATCAACCGCGTTCCAAGCCCGATCACCAAGCAAATTGCTAAAAGCCGAGGTTTGGAACTCATTCGCCATCACCCCTCGTGACTGTGGCTGACTTGCCGCCGCGACTAAAGTCCTCCTACAAAAGCATGTCGCTTCCGCGCACTTGTTCTTTGTTACCTGTCGCATTTGAATCCGTTCTTATTAAAGTGCGGAGCCGTCGCGATTGAAAGCGTTCCTATCGCGGTTTTGTTCCGTGAGTTCAAAACATTGCTGTGCCAACTTTTGACCACGCTTTCAAGGTCTGAATCAAGTTGCTCCATGGGCGTGGGTCCTCTTCGGTTTCGCGAACCTCAAAAACGGCAACAATGGGTTCAGGTTTTTGCGGCTGCCAACGCTGACCCGCTTTCAAAGTCAACTCTAGCTTGCGGTGACAATCAGGATGCTGCTCTCCGCCTTCGTCTTTCCAGAAGTAGACAGAAAGCCGTTCGTCTTCCTGCAATGGAACGACGCCATAATGCACTTTCAATTTCGGGTCACGCCAAGAAGCGAACGCAAGCCAATAATTGGGCACATTGGGTCCGCCAACTTCGTCATCGCTGCCATTGCCTCCAATTTGCGAGAGTGTGTAGTGGTAATAGCCTCTCCATTGCCAATCATACCTGCCCGTGTTTTCAACCCAAAGGCACTGAACGAGGAAGAAAGGTTGCTGTGGGAAGAAAGTGAACCTGTAGGCGCACCTGAAAGGTTGTGGCTCTGCTCTCAACGGTTCAAAATTTCCGCCTTTCCCGAACTCCGTTATCACCCCTCCTTTTCCCTTCGTTCCTTGTCCCTTGACAAAAACTATGTCCACGACGAGCCTTGCTGGACCGACTTCCACAACTTCAAACTTTTCAACCCTGTCAGGTTTCACCCACAAGTTTTGCCCAGCGACAACTTGCCAAATCAGTGGAGTGAAACTCCCCAGTTCAATTTCGGCTGCTTCCACCCCTCGCAAGTAAATTCGGTCAAAAGCGTCTCCGTCGGGTTCGTTTTTAAGGAGGCGGAGCAAAGGCGTCTCAATGTTGAAACCTTCACCTTTCGCTGCATGGAAAGCCGTAAAAGGAATTTCAAATTTCAACCCCTTTTGTCGCTCCAGCCAAAGAGTGACGGAACTGTAAGACTTCAGGGCAGAAAGCAGGACGGTAAGCAGACCTGATTTGGGGTCTGCTTGGGATGGCACTATGTTGCCATCGGCATCGCGCACGACAATGTCGTCAAGGTTACTGACCCGCTGCCCAACGGGGATCGTCACGGTCACATTTTGCAAAAGTTGTTTCGTCGGATTACAAACGACAGCGCAAACTTGCTTGCCTTTCCCCTTCGGCGGCAAAACGAGTTCTGCGATATTGTTCGCTTTGTTGCGCTCAACCACTTGACCTTCAGGGTCACAAATGGCGATGCAATAAGTTGCATAGCGGTCGGATTTTGGAGATACAGGCAACGCTATGGTTCGCTCCGTTTTAGGCTTGAGTGTTACCTTCTGCTCCGTCCGATTGCCATTGAGCCAGATTTCCAGAGTGAAATCCGCCGATACTGCCCCTTTATTCGCTGACTTGACAATGATTTGATTATCTTTGCCCGCTGTAACGGTGACTTCTAATTCCGCTGTCTTGCCTACATGCAAAGCGACCATTTGTGCGTTCACCTTCGTCGCCATCGCCGTCAGTTCGGGATAAGGTTCGTCGGCTTCGTTGACAAGTCCATAGTTGCTGTCTTCAGGGAAAGTGCTTGAGATGCCCAACGCGGGTTCGTCAACCCACATGAAGTAATGTGAACCGACGACGAACGGGAGCGAGAAAAGCGTTCGCTGCATGATAGCGTAACAACGAGCCTTTTGCTCCTGCGTGTCAACTCTCATCCCAGCACCGTGTTTGCAAGGGAGCGGTCTACCTTGACTGTCTTTCGCATCCAAAGCAGGGAAACTCCATTCAGTCACGATGATAGGTTTCTTACAAATTTCGTATCGCTTGCGCAAGTGTTCTTCAATGGCGAGCACAACACCTCGTTCCAAATCAATGCAAGGGTAAAGGTTGACAGTAACGACATCACAGTATTTGCCTGCCATCTCCCATGCAGGTTCAGGTGCATCCCAAGCAAACCTGCAACCTAAGTTCAGATGGTTGGGGTCATGCTTTTTGATGGCTTGAGCGGTGATGCGGAAGTAACGCTCCGCTGCTTCTCTCACGAAAGCCATCAGCACTTTTTGCCCTCGTTCTGTGAGTGGTTGGGTTGGTTCTTGTGAGTGCAGTAACTCTTCAAAACTGCTGAATTTTGTCCCAAAGTCGGAGTTGAAGGCATTGATGTCGTTGCGATAAAATTCCCCCACGATTTGCACTAACGCTTGCTTGCAAGGGCGGTTTGGTGGCTTCTTCCAAGCCTCTTCCGCCATTCCCCAAGGTCGTCCCGATTTGCCCCACCATTCAAGTTCGTTGTCCAAGAAGTAGCCCAAAAGCCAAGGGTCATTGCGGTTTGGAGCACAGCGCTGTTTCGCTCGCAAGTCGCAGAACCGCTCAAAGCGAGGGTCAAAGACATCGGGGAAACCAGTCCAGTGAACTTTCGGGACAATGTCGGCGATGGAAGCGAAATCGCTGCCGAAACTCAAAAACTCCGTGTGAGCCAACCCTTGATAGCGAGCCTTGACAGAATTGTTTGCACCCAAAACATTGAAGTTCCAAGAAAGTAACCTTCTCACTACTTCCTTTGCCCACGCCTCTTCGCTCCCATACTTTCGCTTGACATTTTCGTGGTAAGGAGCACAGCCCAACTTCTCACACCAGTGGACGAAGTAACTGACATGGTCAGTGCCGATACTCAAAGTCGGGTAGCCGTTCGGGTCAATGAGCCACCAAACGCCGTTGATTTGCTCGGTTCGGAAAAAGCCTGTGGGTTTTCTGGGACGAGGGGCGTGGGGCGAGGGACGAGAAACGAAAGGAGGATAAGTTTTGCGTTGCTCTTTCGGTTCAGGCACCACCTCACTCACCTCCACTTGAACATCGTCAAAGGAAGCAACGAAGCCGTAGCAACTCAACATCGGTCGTCCGAAAGTCACGGCTTTGTTGTCAAACTTGTAAACGCGTCGGTAACGCAAAGTTCCATCCGACGCAAAAACTTCACCGATGATGCGCTCTTTGGTGAGAGTTAGGCGCAAACGATATGGGCGCTCATACTGCCAATCAAAACCGCCAGTGTCCGCCTCTGTTGTCAAGCGAGTCGATTCCAAACCCTCGGCAAGCCAGACCCCGTCAAGCATTTCGTGCAACTCAGCGAAGTGCTTTTTGCCTTGAGTATCAGGAGATTCAACGAGGGCTACATGCCAAAAATTGCGTTCGTCAAGGTAAATTCCCACGCCGGCGATTTTCCAAGCGGAAGTTATTGCGCGATGGACGGTCACGATCGCTTCAACAGTGACGACCCTGCCGATTGGTGCTTTTGTCAACACAGCGTTTCCTCGTCCCCCAGCAATTTCGGCGACCAATTTCCCATCCTGAATTTCAAACCCGATGTGGTTGACATCCCAGTTGGGTTCGCCGACGCTGCCAATGGGGTATTGAGAGAAGTCATCGGAGAAGCGAAAAACTTGTGTTGAAGCGAACAAACAAACCAGCGTCACCGCCGCAGCCACAAACCCACTTACGCGCACCACGCAAACATCACGCTCCTTGTAAGCCAAAACCTTATCGCCCCAACTTTGCCATACGAAAGAGATGGTGTCAACCACCTAAGTCCTGAGAAATTGGGGATAGTGCGCAAAAATGGTTGGCTGCGATGCTCAATCGGCAAGGCAGCGTTGGAGGCATCGGGGCAAAGAACGGTCATCGGCGAAAGAGCCACTGGTGCGGTGCGTCAAGGACGGCGACCGGGGCTGTCGCTCACCACCGCCTCGCAGCAACCGAGCGCCATTGCCGAAGAGGGTGCTGAGCCGATGCGATGTAACTTTGTGCCATCCGGTGATGGCAGCTGAGGATATGGGCGCTAACAACAGAACCAGCCCCGGCGTGCATAGCGCACGAGTTGCGCCATTATATCCGCCGGTTAAACCGCGTGGGTGAGGCGGTGGGCGATTTGCAGGAAGCAGTGGCGGGTGCGCCTGGGCAGGGGCAAACACGGCGGAGTGGAGGCATAAGCGGACAACGCAAAGGGTAAAGCTGTGGCAGTATTTGAAAGGCACTCCGAGCGACGACATTGCCTGAGGTGACAAAAATGGCGGGTTATTTGACATGGGACGAGTTAGTCAAGGCGTTTTGGGGTAAGGTGCCGCTGGAGAAGGAAATCCCTGCCAACATCTTGGCGGGCACGACGGTCGGTTTGCGGCGCCGGGAACTGCCGCCGGAAGGGAAAAAGGTGCGGGTCACGATTGACGGGCAAACGATAGAGGTGCCTGAAGGGACGCTCATCATTGAGGCTGCCAAGATGCTGGGCATTGACATCCCGCATTTTTGCTATCACCCACGCCTTGAGCCGGTCGGTGTGTGCCGACAATGTCTCGTGGAGGTCGGCACGCCTCGGCGCAACCCTGACGGGACTATCGCAACAGATGAGCAAGGCAACCCTGTCATTCAATGGATGCCCAAGCCGCAGCCGTCGTGCGTGATGCCGGTCAGTGACGGGATGGTCGTGAAGGTCAAGAGTGAGGCAGCGGAAGCGGCGCGGCGCGCGGTCATGGAGTTTCTGCTTATCAACCACCCGCTGGATTGCCCCGTGTGTGACCGGGGGGGCGAATGCCCCCTGCAAAATGCGGCGTTCGTGCAAGGGCGTCCTTATTCGCGCTTCACTGAACAAAAACGCACCTTTGTGAAACCTCTGCCCATCAGCCCCTATATCGCTCTTGACCGTGAGCGCTGCATCATGTGTAAGCGATGCATCCGCTTCTGCGACGAAATTGTCGGCGAAAAGCAGTTGGAGCAGGTAGAACGGGGTTGGTGGAGCTACATCGCGGTCGCGGAGGGTGAGGAACTGGACAACATCTTTTCGGGCAATGTGATTGACATCTGTCCCGTCGGAGCGCTGACGAGTTTGCAGTATCGGTTTGCGGCGCGTCCGTGGGAACTGAAGCGCACGGAAACCGTTTGTCCCAAGTGCCCCATCCATTGCAGCATCTTCGCCGATTGCCGTTTCAACTTCCCCGTGCGGTTTGTGCCAGCCGGCGAAAACTTGCGCGTCAATGACCTTTGGATGTGTGACATCGGGCGATTTGAGCAACGCTACCCACACCCGGAGCACCGCATCGTCACGCCCCTGCTGCGGGTCAACGGCGCATTGCAGGAAGTCGGTTGGGAGCGGGCGTTAGATGCGTTGGCGGCGATGATGCGAAGTGCGGGGCATGAGACGGTGTTTTTGGGGACAGCGGCGATGACGAATGAGGAAGCCTACCTGTTCCAACGGTTTGCCCGCAGCGTCGTCGGGTCAGGCAGCGTGGATTTTATGGAGCGCGACCCGTTGGTCAGCGAATTGGTGCGGCAGGGAGGCAAAGTCGGGTCAGGCGTGGACGTTTACGCCTTGCAAAAGACCGATTGCGCGCTCATCTTAGGCTGCAACATTTACCGCCACCTGCCCCTTGCGTGGCTGTGGATTTTGCAAGCAGTCAAGAAGCGCAACGCCAAACTCATCGTCGTCGGTGTGACAGAAGACAAGCCGCGCATGAAGCGGTGGGCGTGGAAGTGGCTGGAAAATGTGGGAACTGGGGATCAAGGGTTGGACGGGTTTGCCCGTGCGTTGGCCGATGCGCTGGCGGGAGCAAAAAGTTATCCGCCTGCTCATGCGGTAGGTGTTGCGCCTGCAACGCTCGCTGAAATTGCGGAAGCGTTGGCAAAGGCACAGCGCCCCGTCGTCATTTGTGCATCCAGCGACGACCCGCAGCCGATCGCACCAGAGACCGTGCTGCAATTGCGCCAACATCTCGTCAAGCCTGACTGGGACGCAGTGTGTTACGCCCTTCACCACGCCAATGCGCGGGGCTGTATGGAAGCGGGGCTGGTGCCCGACTACCTGCCCGGTTTGCGCCCGGTCAGCGACGAAGCGATGCAGTTGGTGTTGCAGCGGCTGTGGGGCAACGGGACGCCGCCACAACGGGGACACGATGTCCACAGCGCGTTGGAAGCCTGTAAGCGGGGCGAATTGCAATTGGTGTGGGCTGTTGACCCGTCGCCCGTTCACGAATTGCCCACCACAGTGGTTGATGCCTTAGGACAAGCCCCTTATCTCGTCGTCAGCGCATCGGTGCGGACGCGGTTGACGGAAAAGGCGTGGCTTGTTTTGCCCGATTTGACCTTCGTGGAGAAAAATGGCAGTTACACCAACTGGGCGGGGACAGTGCAAGCGGTGCGGCGTGCCGTTGAACCGCCAGCGGGCGCACGGTCGTTGGGGCGTGTGCTGATGACGCTGGCGGAACGGTTAGGCAAACCGATGCGGTATCCTGCGCCTCGCTTTGTCTTGAGTGAAATGGAACATCTACGGGCGCTCAGCGGGTTGACCCGCCGATAAATGGGTGGAAAGTGGGGTAGGGGAGGAGTTGCCTGGTTGGTTGCGCTAAACTTGAGCGTGCCGTAAGGAGGGAAACGCTCGCACATGGTGACGGTTAAACTGCCCGACGGCAGCCAGCGCACTTACGCCCAACAGGTCACGCCCTTGCAAGTGTTGCGGGATTGGCAGCCTGAGCGGGAGGACGAGGTTTTGTTGGCAGAAGTCAACGGGCAAGTGTGGGACTTGTTTCGCCCGTTACCTGAGGGCGAAGTGCAGTTGGTTTTTTTGACTTTTGACGACCCACCTGCCCGTGACGCCTATCGGCACACGACGGCGCACATTCTTGCCCAAGCGGTCAAGGAACTTTTTCCCGAAGCCAAACTCGCCATCGGTCCCCCCATTGAGGACGGCTACTACTACGACTTTGATGTCCCGCGCCCGTTCACGCCGGAGGACTTGGCGCGCATTGAGGAAAAGATGCGGGAAATTGTGGCGGCTGACTACCCGCTGGAACGATTGGAACTGAGCAAAGAGGAAGCACGCCAGTTGTTGCAACGCATGGGTGAAACTTACAAACTGGAAATCCTTGAAGGTTTACAAGGGGAGACAGTGAGTTTTTACCGCCAAGACGGATTCGTTGACCTTTGTCGCGGTCCACATGTGCCCAGCACGGGGCGCATCAAAGCGCTGAAGTTGCTGAGCACTTCGGGGGCTTATTGGCGGGGTGACGAGCGCAATCCGATGCTGCAGCGCATTTACGGGACTTGCTTTCCGACGGAAGCGCAACTACAAGAGTATCTGCAGCGCCTTGAGGAGGCGCAAAGGCGTGACCATCGGAAATTAGGGCGCGAGTTGCATTTGTTCGTCGTTGACGAGACCATCGGCTCAGGCTTGGTGCTTTGGCTGCCCAACGGGGCGTTGGTGCGCAAGCAGATTGAGGACTTTTGGCGGGAACAACATCTCAAGCGCGGCTACCAACTGGTCTTCACGCCCCACATCGCCCGCGATGAACTGTGGCGCCGCAGCGGTCACTTGGACCTTTACAGTGAGTTCATGTTCCCGACGATGCAGGTGGAAGCCCACAAGTATTTGCTCAAGCCGATGAACTGCCCGTTCCACATCACCATCTACAAGACGCAGACGCGCAGTTACCGCGATCTGCCCGTGCGGTTATGCGAATTGGGGACGGTTTACCGATACGAACGGTCGGGCGTCTTGCACGGGTTGCTTCGGGTGCGCGGGTTCACGCAGGATGACGCCCATATCTTTTGCACGCCCGACCAAGTGAAGGACGAGGTGAAAAGGGCTGTCCAATTCGCTTTGTTCATGCTCCGCGCCTTTGGCTTCAGGGTGTTTGAGGTCAAAATTGCCACGCGCCCGGAGGGCAAATTTGCGGGGACGCTGGAAGGGTGGGAGCGAGCGGAACGGGAGTTGCGGGAAGTCGCCCAAGAGTTGGGCTTGGACTACGAACTGGATATCGGCGGCGGGGCGTTTTACGGACCGAAGATTGACCTCTTTTTGCGCGACGCGTTGGGACGGCGGTGGCAATGTTCCACCATCCAGTTGGACTTCAACCTGCCTGAACGGCTGGAAGTGACTTATGTCGGACCCGACAACAAAGAGCACAAGGTCGTCATGGTCCATCGGGCGCTGTTTGGATCAATAGAGCGGTTCATAGCGGTGTTGACGGAGCATTATGCGGGGGCGTTTCCTGTTTGGCTGGCGCCGGTGCAGGTGGCGGTGTTGCCGATCGCCGAGCGTCATTTGCCGTACGCGATGCAGGTTGCCGAACGATTGCAAACGGAAGGGGTACGCGTGGAAGTGGTGGCGAAAAGTGAGCCAGTTGCGGGGCGAATCTTTGCCGCCGAAGCCCGCAAAATCCCCTACATGTTGGTCGTCGGTGACCGTGAGGCGCAGGCGAGCAGGGTAGCGGTGCGCGAGCGCGGGCGTAAGGATTTAGGGACGATGACAGTGGAGCAATTTGTAGACTGGATCAAACCGCAACTGAAGCCACCGACAATGGAGCAGGAGTGATACGCGTGGCAGAAGCGCCTGTCGTGAAGCGCAAGATGACGGAGGAGGGATTTGGGCGGCTGCCCGACGACGGGCGCCAATGCGGGTTGGCGGACAAGGAGGCGTTGAGGGAACACTTTATGAGCGGCGCAAAAGAGATCAGGCTCATTGACCCCGAACGCGTCGCCGCGGCTGTTTACAAATCCCTGACAGAGGTGCCAGTTTTTCATGCCGGCGAGGCAATCACGGGCGGCGAGGTGTCGCCCAATGTGCGGTGCGGGGTTACTCGGTGTGTCGCTGTGGCGTAGGGAAGGGCGGAAAACTTTTTTGGAGGTGAACTACCATCGCTGACAGGGACGAACGACGGGAGTTACGGGTGAACGAGCAAATTCGCATCCCTCGGGTCTTGGTCATTGACGAAAACGGGCAGAAATTGGGCGTGATGGATACCCGCGATGCGTTGCGGTTGGCGCGGTCTAAGGGGTTGGACTTGATTGAAGTGGCTCCCCATGCCCGCCCGCCTGTCTGCCGTATCATGGACTACGGAAAGTTCAAGTATCAGCAGCAGAAGCGTGCCAAAGAAGCCCGCAAGCACCACAAGGAACTCAAAGAAATCCGCCTGACGCCTCAAATCAGTGAGCACGATTTGATGCATCGTGTCCGCAGTGCGGAGGAGTTTTTGCAAGAAGGGCATCGGGTGCGAGTCTTCATGCAGGTGCGGGGACGCTGGGCGGCACACATGGATTTGGGCGAGGCGAAATTGCGCCACTTTGCCGAGCAATTGAGCCACTTAGCCGTTGTGGAAAGCCCCATTCAGCATCAGGGCAATGTCTTGTCGCTGCTGTTAGCACCCCGCAAGGAGATGAAGAAGCCGACGGAAGGGGTGCGCCCAGCCGCCACTGGGGCGCCGCCACCGCCCTCAACGCCGTCCCAACCGCCGACGCCGTCGGCTCAACCGCCTGCGCCGTCACAACCTGACGCGCCGAAGGTGATAGAAGCCGTCAGCAGCGACCAATAGCCCTTTTGCCCGTTTTGCGTTATCCTTTTGCCTTCGGCTCACCCATCCCACCAGCCATTGGAGGGGCTTTAGAATGGCAAAGCACGCCAAAACGAAACGGACTGCGGCTAAACGGTTCAAAATCACAGGCAGCGGTAAGGTGCTCCGCCAGCGCGTCGGCGGGCAACATTACATGCTTAGAAAGTCCAAACGCCGTCAGCGCGATTTGCGCCGCATGGTGGAAGTGCCCAAAGGCTACGAGCGCGCCCTGCGTGCCTTGCTGCCTGGACAAGTTTGAACAACGCTCGGTAACCACTAACCCTACTGGCAACGGGGTGAACGCTGATGCGTGTCAAAGCGGGAACAGTGACCCGCCGTCGCCACAAAAAATGGCTGAAGATGGCGGAAGGGTATTGGGGGTTGAAGAGTGTCGTCTTCCGCCGCGCCAAAGAGGCGGTCATTCGGGCGTTGAACTTCGCCTATCGCGACCGCCGCCAACGCAAACGCGACATGCGCCGCTGGTGGATCGTCCGCATCAACGCCGCCGCCCGGCTCAACGGGTTGCGTTACAACGAATTCATGCACGGCTTGAAGTTGGCAGGCATTACGCTCAATCGCAAGATGCTGGCAGAACTGGCAGTCAACGACCCTGACGCCTTCGCCGTCCTCGCCACCAAGGCGAAGGAAGCCCTCACAGCCAAGGTAGGAAGCAGGGTGGCGTGATAAATAAAATGTCCGATAATTTGCCTTTGTTGACCTTGGCGGGAGAGAACGCAAGCGGCAAGGTGACGATGGATGGCGATCGTCGGTGTCGGCACGGACATCGTGGATGTGCAACGGGTGCGGGCAATGGCGGAGCGTTATGGTGAGCGGTTTCTGCGGCGGGTGTTTTGCGATGAAGAGATGGCTTACTGTCAGCAGTTTGCCGACCCGTTTCCGCACTTGGCAGCGCGCTGGGCGGCGAAGGAGGCTGTTGCCAAAGCCTTAGCGACGGGGTTCGCAGCAGGGGTAACTTGGCGGAGCATTTGCGTCGTGCATTTGCTGTGGGGTGAACCGACAGCACTGTTACGGGACGGGGCGTTGCGATGGGCACAACGGTTAGGCGTTCGTTATGTGTGGCTGTCGCTCTCGCACACCCGCGACGACGCCGTCGCTTTTTGTGTGCTGGAAAGTTGACCGTATACGCCGTTTTTGCACGCCGACTTTTTCTTGCGGCGGTTCAGGAGAACCGCCCTCCGAACGGTTTCTCTCCTATTACCAGCGGGGCGCGCCCATGCGGCTGAGCCGCAGTTCGTGGCTACCGTCGGGGCGACAAAACTCGTAGTAACACCACCACTCATCGTCCATCGGCAAAACATCCATGTAACGCAGCGCCCCTGTCCCGTAAGGTGACACCAATGCAGGGGCACTCAGGCTCATGCGCTCAAACCGTCGCAGGTCAAAACTGACAGCAACTCCTGTTTTTTCCTCGTAGTTTTCGCTTACGCTCTTGCTGCCGTCATAAAACGCCACGAAGGCTGGCGGGACAGCGACGATAGCGGTGATGCGCCCCGCGTAACTGTCCCACGCGCCTTTGCGGTTGCTGAAGACTTCGCCTTGCCAATGCCAAGTTTTACCGTCATCGCTCACCGCCAGCCCTGTCGCGCTGCGGGACAATCCCGTCGCAAACACATCGCCTGTCGCATGCAAGCGCTGGCGCAATTCGTCAGTAACTTGGGGCGGTGTCGGAGAGAAACTGACGAACATTAGCCACAGAGAGGCAATGCGGTAAAGCACCGGGTCTTTGACGCCTTCCACGCCCGCCATATCAGCCGTCAACACTGTTGACCTTTGAGCGGGGTCAAAGCGATCGGGCGATGGCGCCTCTAAGGCATCAATGCGCCAGCGGCGGTCTGTAGGGTCCACGAAACTGACGAACAGCCGCCAGCGTCCATCCTCCGAGCGCACCAGTGCGCAGCGTTCCAGACTTTCCGTGCCCAGTTGTTCTTTGCGCATTTCCCAAACGGTCTCAAAACGCACGCCGTCACGGCTGTGGGCGATGCGAAGCAAATAACCGCGCGACGGATGCGGGCGGCGCAACCGATAGACAAGCCATAGATCACCGGCGTCGTCATGCCAAAGGCTGGGGGCTCCCGCCCAATTTCCCTGCCCTTCCTTTGGCGGCGGGACAATCGTCGTGCCATCGCGAGGGTCAAACAGGCGCAACTTCAACCATTGACGCGTCATCCTCGCTCACCTCGCACCAAGGTCAAAAGCGTCCTGACACGACTTGCGTCCCCTTGCGGCAAAGTAGAAATGTCCCAACAATTGTTGCGCGGGGTGGTGAACATGGTCGCGGAAGTTCAGTCAGCGATCAGCGGCGTTCGGGATTTGCGCCCCATCTTGGAACCGCAGTCGGTCGCCGTCATCGGTGCGTCGCGCCGGGAAGACAGCGTCGGTTACGCCGTTTTGCAAAACTTGTTGCAAGGTCGGTTCACAGGCGTCGTTTACCCTGTCAACCCTAACGCAAGATCCGTGTGCGGGGTGCGGGCGTATCCGACAGTGCTGGACATTCCCGACCCGATTGACCTCGCCGTCGTCATCGTGCGGGCACCCTTTGTCCCGCAAGTGTTGGAGCAATGCGGGCAAAAGGGGATCAAAGGTGTTGTCGTCATCTCGGCGGGTTTCAAAGAGACGGGTGCGGAAGGTGCGGCGTTGGAAAAGCAGCTGACGGATATCGCCCACCGCTACGGGATCGCCCTTGTGGGGCCGAACTGTTTGGGCGTCATCAACACGGATTCCGCCGTGCGCCTCAATGCGTCCTTTGCCAAAGAGATGCCGCCGCATGGCAACATCGCCTTTGTCAGCCAAAGCGGGGCGCTGTGCACAGCCGTGTTGGACTACGCCAAAGGGCAAGGCATCGGCTTCAGCAAAGTCGTCAGCCTCGGCAACAAAGCCGATGTCACTGAGAACGACTTTCTCGCCTATCTTTGGCGTGACCCGCAAACGCGGGTCATCCTGTTGTATGTAGAAGACTTAGCGAACGGACGCCAGTTTTTGGAGTTAGCGCGGGAAATCACGGGTGAAGGCACGCACCGCAAACCCATCCTGGCGCTCAAAGCGGGGCGCACCCCTGCTGGCGCCCGTGCCGTCGCATCCCACACGGGGTCACTGGCGGGCAGCGACGAAGTTTACGATGCCATCTTCACGCAATCGGGCGTCCTGCGTGTGGACACGGTGGAAGACCTGTTTGAGTACGCCATCGCTTTCGCGCACCAACCCCTCCCCAAAGGGCGGCGTGCCGCTATCATCACCAATGCGGGCGGTCCGGGCATCATGGCGACGGATGCCTGTGTCCGTTACGGGTTGGAATTGGCGCAGTTGCGCGATACAACTTTGCAACGCTTGCGCGCTCAACTCCCGCCTCACGCCGCCTTGCACAACCCCATTGACCTCATCGGTGACGCGCAAAGCGACCGCTACGACCTTGCTCTCAACGCCGTGCTGGACGATGACCATGTGGATGGGGTCATCGTGCTACTAACGCCTCAAGCGATGACAGACATTGAAGCCATCGCGCAAGTCATCGCCCGCGCCGCACAACGCCGCCGCAAACCCGTCCTCGCTTGCTTCATGGGTGTCGTGGATGTCTCGGCGGGCGTGCGAATTTTGGAAGCCAACGGTGTCCCCTGCTACACCTTCCCTGAAGACGCTGTGCGGGCGATGGCGGCGATGGCGCAGTATGTCGCATGGGTCACACGCCCGCGCACCGAAGTGCGCACTTTTGCCGTTGACACCGACCGTGCCCGCAGGTTGTTGGCAGACGCGCGACCCAACGAA